>JBBRWF010000020.1:0-18135 GCA_038249405.1 Anaerolineales bacterium | reverse complement strand
GTTGAAACCGCTTAACTGGAATCAAAACCCGGGAATTGGGTATACTGTCGCCCGCCGTGCAGATGGTGGCATGAATCTCATATTTACTGATTTCTCCGAAAAAACTGTCGCCGATTGGCGCGAGTTTGCGTTTGAACACCTGATGGGGTCAGACCGCCTGACCCGTAACCTGTATGACCTGCGCGAGGTTAGCGAAATTCCCGAAAAAGCCATCAAAATGGCAGTGGAAGTCAATAGCGACCCATCCACGCGCAACCTGCGTGTGGCCGTGCTGGTTGCTTCAGAAAGCGCTCGCCAGTCAATCATGGATGTTGCCGCCGGCGCGGTCGGCAGCGGCGCGGCCATCCGTATTTTCACCAGCCTGGTTGATGCCGAAAACTGGTTGTTGAAATCAATGGATCAAATTGTGTAAAAATGACCGCGCTGAGCATTGGTCAAAAAACGTTTGAATGGGGTGCCCGCACGGTTGTGATGGGCATCCTGAATATTACGCCGGATAGCTTTTCCGGCGATGGCCTGCTGCCTGACGAATCGCATGGAAATGCGTTGCAATTTGGCAGTCTGGCACGTGCCCTGGCCCAGGCCCAGCGTTTTCTGGAGGCTGGCGCGGATATTCTGGATATCGGCGGAGAATCCACCCGACCGGGTTCGCAAACAGTCACTGCTGATGAAGAGTTGGCCCGGGTTCTGCCAGTCATACGCGCCCTGTCTGAAAAATTCCCCGATGCGCTTATTTCCATCGATACCTATAAATCTGAGGTGGCCGCCGAGTCGCTCAAGGCTGGCGCGCACATCGTTAATGATGTCTGGGGGCTGCGTGCTGATCCCTTGCTCGCCTCAGTGGCTGCCAAATCTGCAGCACCCGTAATCTTGATGCATAACCGTAGCAAACCATCCAATGCGCAGGTGCAGGAAACCCTGGGCGGGCGTTACGTAGGCATGCAGTACAACGATCTGCTCGAAGACGTGCAGACCGAGTTGCTCGAATCGGTTGCCCTTGCACGCGCAGCTGGCATTGGCGCTGATAAAATCATCCTTGACCCTGGCATTGGTTTTGGTAAGACAGTCGAACAAAACCTGGAACTGCTTAACCGCCTCGGAGAAATTCGCGCGCTGGGTTTCCCCATCTTGCTCGGCCCTTCTCGAAAATCTTTTATTGGCTACACACTTAATTTACCCCCGGAACAGCGCATCGAAGGAACCGCGGCTGCCGTGGCGGTGGGTATTGTGCGCGGCGCGGATATCGTCCGTGTTCATGATGTGGAAATGATGGCGCGCGTTGCACGCATGACAGATGCAATTGTCAGACCCAAACCTCGCTGACCTGGAGTTCTTATGCCTTCTGACCATGATAATTACTTGCTTCGGGAAGCTATTATAAATATCAAGGCCAAAGATTTCAGTTTGGCGCGCCGCTATCTGGAACGTGCCCTCGAGTTGGCTGACGATTTTGAAACGCGCACCTGGGCCAATTATTGGATGAGCCAGGTTGTTGATGACCGCCAGGAGCAGCGCAAGTACCTGGAAAATGCCCTTGCCAATGATCCGCTGCATCCCGAAGCGCGCAAGGCGCTCGCCATTCTGGACGGCAAGCTCAAGCCTGCTGAAATTGTTGATCCGGATGCACTCCCGTTTCAGAGCTTGGAAGCGCAGCCATCCAAAGCTGATCGTTTTGCCTGCCCAAAATGTGGCGCGCGCATGGTATTTGATGGCGATGGCCGCACCCTCGTGTGCGAACATTGCACAAGAAACCAGGTTCTGGGCAGTGCCGCCCCGCAGTTCGAACAGGATTTTATTCTGGCGATGGCTACTGGCAAAGGCCACCGCGCGCCGATGGCAGTCAAGACTTTCAACTGCCAGGGTTGTGGTGCCCAGTTCATTTTGCCGCCGCAGGAAATTTCAGCGGTTTGCGCATATTGCGGTTCGCCGCATGTAGTTGTGGGTACCAGGGAATTGGTTGTGCCGGATTCGATCGTGCCGGTGACTTTTGATCAGCGCCAGGCGGTCAAACTATTGGTTCAATGGGTGGAAAAGCGAAAGATCAAACCTGAAGGCCGGGTGCAGTCTCCGCGCGGCTTGTATTTGCCGCTTTGGACTTTTGATATTTTTGGGAATATCCCCTGGAACGGTACGGTTTACCGCGATAAGCGCCAGGTGCCTGTTTCAGGTGAAAAAAACGTCAACTTTAACGATATCATCATCCCCGCAACCACCAAACTGGCTGATTTGCTGACCAAAATCCTTCCGGATTATGATACATCCAACGCTCCGGCGTACGATCCGCGCTATCTGGCGGGCTGGCCAGCCGAAGTGTATGAGCGCACCATGTCAGATGCATCACTGGATGCGCGCAAATTCGCCGTAGAACGCAGCCGCTACCAGATCAATTCCGAAATAGGTCATATCAATGATCTGAGCTACAGTACCTCCAATTTGTCTATTCTTTCATTCAAATTGGTGCTGGTTCCGCTCTGGCACACCGCCTATCGATTTCAGGGTCGTGATTTTCGAGTTGCGATTAATGGTCAGACTGGCAAGGTCTATGGTGAAAACCAAAAACAGGGCATCCTGGGCTGGCTGGAAGAAGTGTTCGGCGAGTAAATAAGATTCTGTCCATATATAATACCCACGGGCACAAATTGCGGTTTTCCACTCGAAAAAGAACGCAATTTGTCGTCGCGTTGGGTATAAATTAATTTGCTTCCGGGAGGTTTTCTTGTCAGTCCCCAAACGTGAGATTTATCTGCTATCGCCCAAACAGTTCAGCCCGGAAACAATTGCCGTGGCATTTGCCAAAACTTCCCGCGCGCCCGAATCTTTTATTGAGATTGCGAACCAGTTGAATGACGAGAAGTCCGCCGAGTTCCATGAGCGCTGGGTGGTAGGCTATGGTCATGCTTCGGTTGCAGAACATGCCGTTTTGCATCTGGCCATCGAAAACGCATCGCGCCTGGCAATGGAAGCCATTGAGTCGAACCGGTTGGCATCCTATACCGAAAAATCCACACGCTACCAAAAATGGGATCCGGATAATTTCTTTATTCCAACCGAACTGGATGATCACCCGCTGCGCGATGAATATATCGCCACCTGTCGCATGTTGTTCGAAACCTATGCCGCCTCGCTCGAGCCGGTGCGCCGGGTGGTGCAAAATGCATCTCCTCAGCGTGAAAATGAAAGCGCAGAAGCCTGGGACCGGCGCATCCGCTCGCAGTATGTGGATGTCTGTCGGTTTTTACTGCCTGCAGCCTCGCTTGCCAACGTGGGCGTCACGGCCAACGGGCGTGTGCTGGAAAATGCCATTCGCAAATGGCGCTCCAGCCCGCTGGCCGAGGTGCGCGAAATTGGCGAAACGGTCAAAAGTGCGGCAAAGGGAGAAATCCCTACCCTGGTGAAATACGCCGAGCCAATGCCGTATTTGATCGAAACCAGTACAGAACTGAGCGCGATTGCCGATGCAAAACAAAATCAACCCCGGGTTGGAGATTGGTGTACCCTTGCGCATTATGACCTGGACGGCGAGTCGCGCATCCTGGCTGCGGCCTTATACCGTTTTGGTGGGTTAAGCTATCTTCAAGCATTTAATGCGGTTCAATCCAGTTCAGAAGCACACACCCTGGCGGCTGCCTTGCTTAGCCGCTTGGGCCGCCATGATGTTCCCCTGCGCGAACTGGAACACACCACCTACACTTTTGATCTTCTGATGGATCAGGGTGCATATGCCGAATTCAAGCGCCACCGTATGATGACCCAGACTCCTCAGCGCCTCACCTGTGCCCTGGGCTATGCCACGCCGCAGCGTTTTGCGCTCGCCGGCTTTGAAACCGAATACCGCCGCGCGCTGGCTGCGGCCGCTGAACTCTGGCACAAACTGGCCGCCTGGAACCCGGACGTTGCCCAGTATGTTGTGCCCAATGGCTACAATCGCCGCGTTCTCGCTACTTTTAACCTGCGTGAGGCCTATGCTTTTTGTCAGCTGCGCGCTGCCGCCAATGCCCATTTCTCTATAAGGCTTGTGGCGCAGCGCATGGCCCAGGAGATCAGCCGGGTGCATCCGCTGCTTGCCGGCCACATGCAGCTGCACAAGGAAACCTGGCAAGGGATTGAAGAGGAATATTTTTCGGCCTGAGAAGAAACTCATTCACTCATGATTACATTTTCTACATCATATTTTTTTTAACCGATAGGAGAATACTCATGCAGCAAACTTCTGCCCTGCAAGAAGAACGTGTCCCGCTTGCCAGCCGAATCTGGATTTCGCTGGCAGATGCATCGGTTGCCATTTTACAGGCTTTGGTGGCTGCTGGTGCGCTGACCTATTATTTCGTCAATATCCGCGGCTTATCCACTTATTACACCGGCATTGTCTGGCTGCTTTTTGGCCTCTGGAACGCGGTTAATGATCCTCTCTTTGGTTACATTAGCGACCGCACCAAAAGCAACCTGGGGCGCCGTATTCCATACATCCGTTTTGGCGCGCCGTTTTTTGTGGTCTCCTTCGCGCTTTTCTGGTTGGATGTGCCCGGTGTAAACAGTCAGATTGGTTTATTCCTGCAAATGCTGCTTGCGCTCTTCTTCTTTGACACTCTCTACACCGCAATTGCAACCAGCCTGTACATCATGCCCTACGAGGTTGCGATTTCCAACAAGGCGCGCTCGAGTATCTTTGTCTGGAAGATCATTTTCATGGTCTTCACCATCGTTGTGCCGCTTGGGATTGAACGCACCATCAAGCCCGAAGTGGGCGATCTGGCGGGCATTAGCTACTTCCGCTGGTTTATGATTCTGTTTGCGCTAGGCGTGGGCGTGATCATTTTTGCCAGCACTTTTTTCTACAAAGAGAATCACTATACCCAGGAAGATGAGCAGTTTGAATTTGTAAAAGCGTTTAAGTCTTGTTTTACCAACCGCTCCTTTGTGATCTTTGAAGTGATGAGTTTCACCATCATGTTTGTGCAAACTTCGCTCATGCAAGGGCTGTGGTATTACTTTGATGAGATTGATGTTTCTGCCACACCGCTGTACATTGCGCTCGCAGGCGGTATCATTATTGGAGTGTTCCTGTGGATCAACCGTCGCGAACCGTGGGGTGTCAAGCTCAGCACGCGCTTGTTTAGCCTGTTTTTTGCGCTCGGCTGTTTCATTGTTTTGCTCTTTGGACATACACTGGTCGCCGCCACCATCGGATTTTTCCTGTTTGGCCTGGGTTTCGCTGGTGGTATGTACCTGATCCCCATGATGAACGGCGATGTCGTGGATATGGATGAGCACCGCACCGGCCTGCGCCGCGAAGGGATGTACGCCGGTGTCAACAGCTTCATTACAAAGCCCGCCATCAGCTTTGCCCAATGGGTGCTGTTGACCATCATGACTGCTTTTGGTTACGATGCCTCATTAGGCAAGGGACTGCAATCTGCCAGCGCTGAAACGGGTATTCTGTACGGCTGGTTGTTGCTGCCAGGCATCCTGCTGTTAATCTCCTTTGTGGCTCTGCACTGGTACCCGCTGGACGGCAAAGAATGGCAGGATATTAAAACCAGCCTTGCCGAAGTTCACAAGGCCAAGGAACGCAAATATCTGGAATCCCAGGGGTTTAAGGTTGTAGATTAATCCCTGCTCGTGCTAAAGCACATCGCCATCAAACTACAAAGGCGAACCAGATCTCAGGTGCGCCTTTGTAGTTTCAGAACAGGATGCCCGTAATCAGGGTTTATTTTGAGATTATTTTCTTGATCTCACGCTGATTCTCCTCCACCAGTTGCTCCAAATCGTCGATACGTTTAAGCAGCAGACCTACTTCGAGTTCAGCTTTGGCATTTACCTGGTGATCAATTTCGGCGGCGATGCGGTCTTTGGCAGACTGGCGGTTTTGACTCATCATAATGAATGGCGCAGCGTAAGCAGCCTGGAAGGACAGCGTAAGATTGAGCAGAATGAACGGGTAGGGATCCCAGTGATTCACCCACGCGGTCAGGTTTAGCGTGATCCAGATGGCGAGCAAACTGCTTTGAAAAATGATAAAACGCCAGCTGCCCATTGTAGAGGCTACCAGGTCAGCGATCCGCTGTCCGATTGTCAGCCGTTCCATGTCAACAACATTGGCGTTCCGGCTGACAGTGCGGCGCAAGATGGCATCCATATCGTGCAGCCGGCCGCCCAGTTCTACCAGTACATCAATCGCGGCTGAAGGGCGTTTTTGCAGAAACCCAAAAAACTCATCCCGTTCAAGTGCCAACACAGTAACATTATCCACCGCGTGTACCTTTGCTGAGCGCGGTTCATTGGTTAGCATGGAAAGTTCGCCAAAAAACCCGCCAGGGCCCAGGTGGTGTAAAACGATATCGTTGGCATCCGCATCGCGGATGGTTACTTGCACTTCGCCTTCGGTGATGATGTAGAAGAGATCGCCCAGATCGCCTTCACGGACGATGGTGTGCCCGGGCTTAAACTTCATTTCATCCATAATGGCTCGAATTTCGGCCACTTCCTGTTCATCCATTTCGCTAAATAGCGGGACTTCTCGCAGTTCAATTTCTGCCATTCTGCCTCTTTTGATCAAATCGTGATTATTCGCAGGGGTTGAATATATCGTCGTTATTGTGTGGAAAGTGGGTTGTCCAACCCGGCAAACTGGTCGAGGATATTTTGGTCAACGCGGGCGGTCATATCGAGAGTAAGAGGAGTAACCGAAACGTGGCCCTTGCGAATGAGCGTATAAACGTCGCTATCCTGCGGCTCCACGTTAAAATCCAGGTCAATGTGATAGCCGGGTGTTTCCGGGATATCCCATGAAGCGCGCGCAGGTTTGGTGGGCGTGTAGTAGCGCTGCCGTGAAAGCCGGGTCCATTCCCAGGGAGTATCCAGGCTGGCATCTGCGGGCACATCCACTTTGATTAAGTCCACACCAGGCGGTAGTTTGCGCGCGAGCAGCATGCGTCCGAAGAAAGCCGCAAAATATGCCGAGGTCGAAAAGTCAATCTCAGTCGAGTGGGTAAAATGATGCATCTTGTCAGTGGCAAGTGACATCGCTAGAGCCGGGATGCCCAGGGAAGCAGCTTCCATCGCTGCGCCCACCGTTCCAGATGTGGTGATACTGGTGGCGACATTTTCGCCGTAGTTGATGCCAGATACAACCAGGTCTGGCCGGTAGGGCAGAATTTCAAGTAGAGCATGCTGAACGGCCTGGGCAGGTGAACCTCCCACCGCATAGACTTTCCAGCTCTTGCCGTGAATAATGGTGGTTTCTTCCTGGATTAATCCATCGGATGAATACGGCAGGCTGCGTCCTGCCCCAGAGAACTGTTCGCGCGGAGCGGCCACAGTGACAAACCCGATTTGTGAAAGCACTTCGGCTGCGGCCCACAAACCTGGCGAACGAATGCCATCGTCATTGGTAAGTAAGATATTTGGTTTCGACATGCCGGGTATTATCCTACGTTTTTCGATGGTTGGGATTGTTATTCTGTGAATTGCTGACATGCTTAAAAATCAAAAAGAATGGGAAAACCCATTCTTTTGGTTGCTGTGCCTCCGGAGGGACTCGAACCCCCGACCTATTGCTCCGCAAGCAAGCGCTCTAATCCACTGAGCTACGAAGGCATTAGCGAGGGAGTATTCTACTTCAACTCTGCGTGCTGGTCAAGGAATCGATACCCTAAATTAAAATCCGCCCCATAGTTGAGCGCTGACCTTTGGTACGCTTTGGTATAATTCGCCACTATCTCTCTTTTTATTCGTAAGGATGCTGTTTATGAAATATCACATTTGGACTGAAGGTTGTCAGATGAACGTGGCAGATTCGCAGCGCGTTGGGTCTGCTCTCGAACACCTGGGGTACAACCAGACCGAACAGATCGAAGCCGCGGATGTTATCGTAATGAATACCTGCGTTGTGCGGCAGTCGGCCGAGGATAAAGCCTATGGGCGGTTGAGTTCGCTCAAACCGCTCAAGCAGAAAAATCCCACCCTTATCATCAACTTAATGGGTTGCCTTGTGGGTGTGCGTGGCTACGACAAGCTTAGGGCCAGGTTCCCGTATGTTGATGTTTTTTCCCCGCCGTCTGATCCTGGGCCGCTGGTTTCTTTTCTGACACAGGGCGAGATCCGTTCGATGGAAGATGCTGAAACCACACGCCGTTTTTTGGCCATGGATGAAGAGTTAATCCTGCCGGTGGCAGAGCGCGGCAACCTAGTTTCGGCGCATGTGCCGATTGTCTACGGCTGTTCGCACGCCTGCACTTTTTGCATCATCCCCTACAAACGTGGCGTGGAACGTTCACGTCCGGTCGGGGATATTATCGGCGAAGTGCGTTCCCTGGCAGCGCAAGGCGTGGTGGAAGTAACGTTGCTTGGACAGATTGTGGACCGCTATGGCAAAGATATCCCCGATGGACCCAACCTGGCGCAGCTGTTGCATCTGGTGAGCGAGGTGGAAGGGATCGAGCGCGTGCGCTTTTTAACTTCCCACCCCAATTATTTTGCCACCGATCTTATAGAAGCGATTGCCAGCCATCCAAAGGTCATGCCGCACATCGAGCTGCCGATCCAGGCGGGAGATGATGGCGTGCTCCAGAACATGCACCGCGGCTATACTCAGCAAGATTACCGTGATATCGTGACACACATTCGGGCGGAAATTCCGGGTTGTTCGATTGCCACTGATATTATTGTGGGTTTTCCCGGCGAAACGGATGAGCAGTTCATGCAGACTTACCGGGTGCTGGAAGACTTGAAGCTGGACGTGGCGCACCTGGCACGCTACTCTCTGCGCGAAGGGACGGTTGCCACACGCCGCATGCAGGATGATGTGAGTGACGATGAGAAAATGCGCCGTTTTCGCCTGCTTGAAGACTTGCAGGAGAAGGTGGTTGCTGAGATCAACGCGCGCTATTTGGGGCAGACTGTGCAAGTATTGTTTGAAGAAAAAGTGAAGAACCGCTGGCGCGGCAGGACCTCCACCAACAAGCTGGTCTTTGTGGAAACGGATGAGAATCTCAAGGGGCGCATTTTACCGGTGCAAATTACCTGGACCGGACCGTGGAGCATGCAGGCGAATTTGCTTGCAGCACCCATACTGGTTAAGTTGTAAAAAACGGGGCTGTCCCGAAAGAAATTAGGGACAGCCCCGTTCAATTTAATCTCCCAGATAATCTCTGAGGTGCCGGCTGCGAGTCGGGTGGCGCAATTTGCGTAGCGCCTTAGCTTCGATCTGACGGATGCGTTCGCGGGTGACGTTGAAGTAACGGCTTACTTCTTCCAGGGTATGGTCTTTGCCGTCTATCAGCCCGAAGCGCAGTTCCAAAACCTGGCGCTCACGTTCTGAAAGTGCAGCCAGCGCGCTCTGCACCTGTTCCTTTAGCATTTCGCGCGCGGCAGCATCCATTGGTTCCATCGCTTCTTCATCCTGGATAAAATCTCCAAGCTGGGAAGAATCTTCATCACCAACGGGACCTTCAAGCGAAACAGGTTCTTCCGCTGACCGCAGGATGCGGTTGACTTTGGCGGTGGCGGTCTCCCACCGGTGTTGTATTTCCGCATCAGGTGGGGTGCCTTCAGCTTTGGCGCGCAGGATGGCCTGCACATCTTCTGTGGCCAGGTAACCCACTTCCAGAGCCAGTTCATTGGTGTTGGGTTCGCGTCCATATTGCTGTACAAGCTGGCGCTGAATGCGTAAAATGCGTGTGATCGACTCGAACAGATGCACGGGGATGCGGATTGTGCGCGCCTGCTCGGCGATGGAGCGATTGATCGATTGGCGGATCCACCAGGTGGCGTAAGTGCTGAATTTGAAGCCGCGGCGAGGATCAAATTTATTAACGGCCCGCAGCAAACCTAAATTTCCTTCCTGAATCAAATCCAGAAACGAAATTCCGCGTCCCAGGTAGCGCTTGGCGACACTCACAACCAGCCTTAAGTTGGCGCGGATCAAGGCCTGGTTCGCATCTTCTGCGCGCACCACCAGGATCTTAGTGTCATAATCTAGGTCATCCTCAGGTGGCAGGTTGTGGTACATTGTGCGCGCTGCCGGGCATTGCGAGTTGTGCTGATGACAGAATTTTGTCAGCCACTGCGCAAGGTGGGGGGGCAGCATATATAGGCTGACAAACATGTTGAATGCGTTGGCGGCCAAACCATTCCACAGAGTATCGCGTCCCCACTGGCCGTTATCCAGAAATGCGCGCAAATAAGACGGCGTATCAATACTCCACCCCTGGCGCAAGACCTGGGCTGATGTCAGCACCAGTGCCATGTCGGGGATGTGTGTGCCCAAACGTTGCGCATCCTCTTCCAGCCGCCGCCAGGAAATAACTAATTCATCGATGACGCCTCGATACACAACCGTTAGATGGATGATACCTTTTACATCTGCGCGGCGCTGCAGGGTTTGAAGCATGCGATAAGCTTCGATAATGGTTGAAAGGCGAAATTCACTATCGGCATCCAGCAATTTGACCTGGCCAATTTCACGCAGGTAGAGCCGCACCGGGTCTTCGGACAATTCTTCTGACAGCGCCGGGTGAGAGAAGTCCAACGGTTCTTCAGCTTCCAACTCCAATGCTTCGTCTGGGGCAATGTCCACGTCGTCCACCTCGGTTGCCATTTCATCGTTTTCGAGGTCAGCAGCATCAGGCAGCAGGTCTTTTGGAGTTTTAATCTCACGTTTTTTACGGGGCATAGGTTATTTCCGCCTGTATTCAATCAGTTTACGGCGCGCTTCATCCAGACGATTTAGCATACGACCGTACTGTAACATCAATTGCTGGTAATTGTCTGTACGCGCTTCGCCAGATTGCTGCGCATCTTCTTGCAGGAACCGTAATTGATTAACACCGTCGCTCAAAGATTGGTGCCGCACTTGCAGAATTTGCCGGGTTAGTTCGTCCAGCAGACGATCATCCGCCCCTGTCGATGCGCGCTGAGACATCAGACTTGTATAGGTCTCGCGCAGGCTTTCATCCAGGTGGGATACCACAAAATGTGCCTGCTCAGATTCATCCTGTTCCAACGATTGTTGGATGAGGCGCAGCATCAACTGATAATCAGTATACTCGAAATCCTGATTGGATAGCGCGCTCAGACCCGATTCTTGCAAGCGGCGATCGAGGTGCGGCAGTAGGTCCGGGCGGCGCAAAAGAAGCGCCAGGCACGATAATTCCACCACACGCTGCCGCCCCGCAGGTGCTGTGATCTGAGCCGTTTTTTGCTCGTTGGCTGATGGCTCCATCCTGGGTTTTGCTCGGCGGGTAGGTGTCACCGGGGCCTTTGTGCTATTTAATGTACGTTCATCAAGTCTCAGGCGTCTGGCAAGCATCTGCCGGTAGGAATCACGTTCCACCGGGTTGGGCAAGTCTTCAATGAGTGGCAAGACTTGAGTTACGATTTCGCTCTTGACTTTTGGGTCACTTAAATCCCGGTTGATGGAAAGGGTTTCAAGTACATGTGACACGATAGGCCTGGAATCTTCAATCAGCTTGGCCCATTCTTGTGGGTCGCGCGCTACGATTTCATCCGGATCGAGTTCATCGGGCATACTGGCAACGCGCAAGTCAGCCTGCAGGCGTGCTTCATGGCGCAGCAAACCGCGTGCATCAAAGCCCAGTTCTTCCTCCCTATCCATGGATGCCCGGGCGGCATCCAGTCCGCGCAAAACGGCTTTTTGACCGGCGGCATCCGGGTCGAGCGCCAGCACAATCTTGCGGGTGAACTTTTTAAGTAGGCGGATTTGGTCTTCGGTCAGTGCCGTGCCCATCGGCGAGACCACGTTTTCAAAACCAGCCTGATGTACCGCGATCACATCCAGGTAGCCTTCCACGATCACGGCCTGGTCTGCCGCGCGGATCGGCTTTCGAGCACGATCGAGACCGTAGAGCAGCCGGCCTTTGTCGAACAGTACCGTTTGCGGCGAATTCATAAACTTGGGAATATCGTTAGGGTCGAGAATGCGCCCGCCGAAGCCAGTCATTTTCCCGTTTTCGTCACGGATTGGGATCATGATGCGGTTGCGGAATTTATCGTAATATCCCCCTGATTCACGTGTGGCCAGCAAGCCTACATCCAAAATATCCTGCTCGCTGTAGTTCTTGCTTTTGAAGTAATTCAGGGTCGCATCCCAGGCGTGCGGCGCATAACCCAGGGCGAAGTTTTCGATCGTTTGCAGGGTTAATTTACGTTTTTCAAGCAGATAATCCAGGGCAGGTTTGCCTCCCGCAGTGTTGAGCAGTTGGTGCCTGTAAAATGTGACTGCATCTTCCAACAGGTTACGCAGCCGCTGGTTTTCTTCTTTTTGTTCAGGTTTTTCGGGATGAAGCTCTTCCAATTGCACCCCGGCACGATCAGCCAGGCGGCGCAAGGCTTCTTTGAAGTCAATATTTTCTTTCTTCATCACGAACTTAAAGATGTCGCCGCCATCGTTGCATTCGCCAAAGCACTTCCATGTTCCGCTCTCGGGCCAGATAACGAAGGCCGGGGTACGCGTATTAGAGTGAAATGGGCAGAATCCAGTCTGCGTGCGCCCACTGCGGCGCAGTTTTACCCCGGCTTCTGAGGCCAGGTCAACAATATCAATACGGGCTTTAATCTCGTCAATGGATGACATGGTTGGGTTCGAAGAAAGATGCAATTGCCTGTAAACTAAGAAAAATCCTGAGTCTTATTGTACTTTGCTTGTGGTCTGGCTGGGTTGTCTAGATTTCCAGGTTTCGTTACGAAACAGATTCAATCTGCCAGGCGCTCAATTCGCGGTACAGGAACCATTCCCCTTTGCGGTGGGCGGCGTCTTTGGGTGCGCGGTCATAGTACAGGTCAAAAATTTGCCCCTCAGATGTGCGTACCCGGAAGAAGAAACGCCCAACACCCAGGGAACCACGTACGGTGGCAACTGTGGCATGACTGGGGCGCATGTTGTGTGCCGCGCGTCCGCGTCGTGTGAAGTCGCTCCATTCGGCCAACATTTCGCTGATGATGTAAGCCTGTTTGCGCCAGGCAAAGCGGTTGGGGCAGGGCGGGCTTTTCTCTTTGACAGGCGGAATGTCAAATTCGACCAGAATGGGTTCGTCTATGAAATGTAGCCACTCCAGTTCACCCATCGTTATCCTCCGCATGGATTGTTGCCAAAATTCAGGGCATTGGCTTATTTCCCAAATTGATTATACGTGGAATCGCGAAAAAAGGATTTGGAACGAAACTATTTGTGCCACTTGCACGTTTATAATAATAGGCATAACGTTACGCCGTTTTCAAAGACACCCTCAGGAGAAGAGTATGCCCTCGTTACCATTGAATGCTGGTTTATTTTTCGAAGATTTTCAGCCAGGCCAAAAAGGGAATTCGGCAGGGCGTACAATGACCGAACACGACATTGCAACCTTCGCTGGTCTTTCAGGTGATTTTAACCAGATCCATACGGATGCTGAATTTGCCAAAGCTACCCCTTTTGGGCAGCGTATATCGCATGGGCTGCTGGGCCTGGCAATTGCCTCTGGTTTGGCAGTGCAGACTGGCATTCTGGGTGCGAATGTGATTGCCTTCCGCGAAGTGAACGAGTGGAAATTTGTGAAGCCAGTTTTCATCGGTGACACAGTCCATGTGGAAATGGAAGTGCTCGAAACTAAGGCTTTGCCTCGCCTCGGCGGCGGTTCCGTCACCTTGGGAGTGCGCCTGAACAACCAGTCCAACGAAACCACTATGAAAGGCCAATGGACAGTATTGGTAAAGACCCGGTCGTAAAAAATTATGCAAAATACCCCCCCCGATAACAACTCCACCCGTCGCAGTGTGGAGCTTTCAAAGTCGCAGACCATCCAGCCAGATGGCAGGCCATCCCATCGTTCCAGCCCGCCTCCGCTTTATCCGGGTACAAGCTTGCCGCTGCCAGACCGTGTGGATGAGGTTGATCAAAGCGCCACGCGGGTCAGTCCAGCCGCGTTTAACGGCACCACGGTGCGTCATTCTGTTCCAGCCGGCAAGCCGCCTGTTGACGGTGCAGCCGTTTGGGGCTGCCTGGTGCGTGGGACGGTCGTAATGCTGTTTGGGTCGACCGCTTTGCTCATTCTGGCAGCTGTGATACTTGTTTTTGGCTATTATTCCATTGCCAGCGGACTGCCTTCTGTGGATGATTTGCGCCAGCGTTCGGCGCAGTTTGAAACCACGCGTATTCTGGATCGCAATGGCAATACGCTTTACGAAATTCTGGATCCAAATGCAGGTCGACGCACTTTTGTCAAACTGGACCAGATTTCTCCCTATCTTGTAGCAGCAACCATCGCCACCGAAGACAAGGATTTTTATACGCATCCGGGTTTTGATCCTTTGGCTATCATGCGCGCTTTGTGGGAGAATTTTACAACAGGCGGCAACGGAACAGGCGCTTCCACCATCACGCAGCAACTGGCGCGTGCGCTGCTGCTCTCGCCTGAAGAGCGCGCTGAGCGCTCTTATTCACGCAAAATCCGCGAGATTATTCTGGCCGCAGAAATTACCCGCCGGTATAGCAAGGATGAAATCCTGGAACTGTATTTGAATGAAATCTATTATGGGAACCTGGCTTATGGGATCGAAGCGGCGGCTGAAACCTATTTCAGCCTTGGTATTGATGGGCAGGTAAACGAACTACATCCCGAAGGCTCACCAAAGAACGGCCATCTGGCGGATGACCTTACCCTGGCACAGGCGTCATTTTTGGCCGGGCTGCCGCAGTCTCCCGCGGTGTATGATATTCATTCCAACCGCGATGCAACGCTGAGTCGACACCGCGATGTGCTTTCGTTGATGTATGAACTCAGCTCGTCCCGGAACTGTATTAAAGTCAGCAATTATGCCGAGCCGATCTGTGTCGAAATCCAGACCGCGTTGGATGCTTCCAAAGCGATTGAAGACTTTGCTTTCCCCACCCCCAATGTACAAATGCGTTACCCACATTGGGTGCAGTTTGTGCGCTCGCAGTTGGAAAGTCAGTTTGATGCGCAGACAATTTACCGGTCCGGCTTTTCTGTGACTACCACGCTGGATGCGGGACTGCAGGATAGCGCGCAGCAAATTGTTTCTGATCAATTAGCTACGATGGTCGATAGCAACGCTCATGATGCTGCCCTGGTGGCAATAAAGCCTTCCACAGGTGAAATTCTAAGCATGATTGGCTCGGCGGATTTTTATAATGAGTCCATTGATGGCCAGGTGAACATGGCCATCAGCCAGACGCGCCAGCCGGGCTCCTCAATTAAGCCCTTTACTTATCTGGCAGCCTTTGAAAGGGGCTGGACGCCCGCCACCTTGATATGGGATATTCCCAGTGGTTTTCCTCCATCCGGAGACCCAAATGATCAACGTGACCCGTACGTGCCTGTAAATTACGATGGGAATTTTCACGGAGCCGTGACCGTGCGAACAGCGCTTTCCAATTCCTTTAATATTCCGGCGGTCAAGACGCTCAATTTCGTGGGTATTTACGATGATCCGAATACCCCGGCCAAAGAAGGTTTGATAGGCATGGCGGAGAAGTTAGGCATCACCAGCCTTACTCGCAAGGATTATGGTCTGGCTCTGACGTTGGGCGGGGGTGATGTGAGCTTGTTGGAGATGACCGGCGCTTATGCAGTGATTGCCAACAACGGTCTGCGCATTCCACCGGTAGCCATTATCAAGATCACTGATAATTCAGGTAACGTGGTTTATGAATACAATCCACCGGTTGGTGAACAGGTTTTGCGCCCCGAACACGCTTACCTGATCTCAAGTATTCTTTCGGATTATGATGCCAGGCGCCTGATGTTTGGCAACCGCCCGGTGATTAACCTGGGCTTTAATACGCGTGTGGCGGCCAAGACCGGCACTACCAACGACTTCCGCGACAACTGGACCATGGGTTACAGCCCTGATCTGGCTGTGGGGGTCTGGGTGGGGAATGCGGACTACACAGTCATGCAAAATACCACAGGTTTGAGCGGCGCAGCACCAATCTGGGCAAATTTTATGACACAGGCAATCCCGGTTCTCACCGGTGGCGAGCCTTCTGCATTCCCGCGCCCTGCCGGTATTGTTGATCGGGTGATCTGTACGGTTTCAGGCACTGAGCCTTCGCAGTGGTGCCCTGAACAGCGCCAGGAAATTTTTGCCGCAGACCAGCCGCCGCTGCCAGCCACTGAAGATTTGTGGAAGGAAGCAACCATCGATACCTGGACAGGCTTGCTGGCTACTTCTGAATGCAGTGATTATGTTGAGAAAAAAATGACTCTGAACGTAGTTGAAAACGATGCCCAGCGCTGGCTGCGCAAGGATGATGCCGGGCGCGCATTGGCTGATGAATGGGGTTTTGATCGACCGTTATACTTTACACCCAGTGAGAATTGCACCAGGGATTCCGCGCATGTCAATCTGTCGATTGAGAATATTAAAGAAGGCGATAAGCTGACTACTGATAAGATCGATATTCGTATTATTGCCAGCGCTACTGACGGATTTGAAATATGGCGGCTGCAATATGCCAATGGAAATGACCCTGGGGAAAACGATTGGCAAACGCTGTACGAGAGCAACGCCCAGATACAGCAGCCAGAAAATGTTTTTAACTGGGATGTTTCAAAAATCCCGAATGGAATTTACTCCTTAAGGCTGCGCATGGAGAACCAGGATGCAGGTTATGCTCAAAAGGTGATCCATTTCCAGGTGGATTACATTCCGCCAACCGAGACTCCCACGGCTATTCCGCCCTCGCCAACTGCAGAACCTCCCACGCAGACACCAACCGCAACGCTTCCTTTCCCAACGATGACACCGTTGCCTTCACCAACCACCGTGCCTCCTACGGATATTCCTACCGAACCGCCCACGGCAGTCCCATCACCTACACCCTGATAACAAAACAGGCCGCGCTTTCAACGCGGCCTGTTTTGTTATCAGGGGCAAGCATCTGCCCCATATAAGAAGAACAAAATTTGTAGCTCCTTTTACTGCACCGGAATATGATCCATGATTAGCTTCCACCAGATAAAACGACCTACCTCACGCCAGGGGATGCTTTTTCGGTTCCGGTCAAAGTTTACCGATGGAGGCTCTTCAAGTGGAAATGCATTGCTTTCATCGCCGTTCGTCGGATTGTCACTTAACTCCACGTTTATGGATTGGTTATTAATACTCGCCAGTAAGGGAAAGTAAAACTTCCAGGTGATAATTGTGTTCTCGCCATCTATTTTTGCGGCTTCAGTTCTCAGCATCAGAGAAGTATCTGAATCCGTATCGAGAAACGGGGTGCATTGCGACAGGCTGCTCTTTACCGCATTCGGATAAAAAATTAACCCTGTGTTCGAACTTTCGGAGAAATTGAGCGGCGAATTGAGAAAGTCATCATTACGAGTTCTAGTGGCTTGCAGACCGGCTGTGTTATGCAGCGTCATGTCCACGGGAAAAATCGAAAAAGTCTTGGGTGTGTTTGAGCCTTCAGTTTGGATTAACAGCATGAAGGCGAGTTCGTTCTTCTTGCCTATTTTCTCAAGGGCGTTATTGGTAAGCGTATCCAGACTTGGTGGCTGTGAAGATTGGTTGTAAATTTTGAGCGCTTCATTCAACACAATGGCTCTGATTAACCCTGGGCTGATGAAGGTAACGATCGCGCGTAATTTGAGCTTATCCGGAACTTGGATAATTTGCGGATCCGACCAGCGATCAGTTTCATCTCTCAAAAGGTTAAGCGCAGCAACCTTGGCTTTTGTCAGCTTTTCTGGCGTAGTCGCGCTGGCAAAAATCTTATCGGCGGCTTCTTTTACTCTCATGGATTTCAAATCCGGATAATTGTCGCCGGTGTAAAGCTGTGCTTTGGCATCTTCGCAGGTAGCAGCGCTGGCTGCCGGGGTGCTACCATTGGGAAGAAGAACATCTGGCCCGCAGCCAGCAAGCAAAAAAGCGATGATTACAAAAACCAAAATAATCTACCACGGGCAGAAAAAGCGCTGATTAAATCGAAACATCCCCTGATCCTCCTGATTTATTAATATTCAATCAAAAACTGATGTTTGAGTATACAATCATTATCCCCCATTAGTATAGTGACAAAGTTCATATGTTAGCCCAAAGTAGTAATGTCCTATTTCCCCCAAGTTAAAATGTCCTATTCTTGGAGGACAGGAAATTGGAGAAATTACTAAC
>JBBRWF010000019.1:0-18295 GCA_038249405.1 Anaerolineales bacterium | reverse complement strand
TAACCTGATGACATCAAGCTTATGCATTCTTGGGCTTGGCAGAAAGGAAACGCCAGAGAACTACTGCGAGAACCAATGTCACAAATAATCCCAGCAGGAAGAACTTGAAGCCTGCCCCGGATTCATTCTCACCAACCAGGGTTCCCCAAGCATATAAGGAAAGAGAAAATATGGTATAGGTGACTACCGCAATCAAACCTTTCCACCAGGTGAGTACCCAGCCGCGATCTTCAACAAAGGCTTTGAAGGCGAAGGCAATCACAACGAAGATGATTCCCATCATATACCAGAATAAACTACCGTTTAAGAACATGTTTAGCCTCCTGTGTGTGGGCTGGTAATCGGAATGTTAAGGTATGACTCAGCATGCATCCATGAGGGTTCTGGACGATAACTTGCAAAATGACCACCGGCAGCTACGCGGCGATACTCAATAGCCTGGGGCTTCTCAAAGAAATTTTTCTGCATCCAGAGCAAGGTTTCACGCGTGAAACCCGTTGGATCACGTGGATCGACTTCACGTACAAATTGATGAACCCAGTTGTCTTTGCGGCTGTAGGGGCAAACCGCAACGCACAAGCGGCAGCCCATAGGTCCCATGCTTTCGCGCCAGAAGTTGTAGCAGGCGCCATTGTTAATATACCAGTGCTCGTACCCGCGAATGGAAGACCCGGAAGTCCATTCCTGTTCCTGAGGGCTATTGGCCTTTGAGATCGCGCCTGATGGACATTGATCAGCGCAAATTTTGCAGCTATTACAAAATGCTGCCACCCCGAAATCGATTGGTTTATCGACCGCCAGGGGCATATTCGTTACCACAACTGCCGTACGGCAATTGCTGCCCACTTCAGGTGTAATACAATAACCCGGCCGGGAAACTTCGCCCAGACCGGCTTCCACCGCAAAGGGTGGCACAATCAAGTCATAGGAGGTCATAGGAGTATTGGAGCGGGCAGCATACCCCATGTATTTCAGGGCGCCTTCCAGGCGAATGGCCGCAGTCGAGACGCGATCATAGGCTTCGTAACTCGTTGAGGCTTGCGGGCTGGCCAAGACACTATCCCATTCCATCGGGACACCGATGACAATTGCATACTGCCAGTGTTCGGGTAGCTTGGTGAAATCATAATCCGCGGGGCAGCCGGCCCACCCTTCGGAATAGAAGAAATCAATTTTGGTCTTGGTAATGCCTACGAGGGTGGCGCCATAACGGTGGGCAATTTCTTTTATAAAATCTGAGGCCAATTCGGGGCTTTTGAAAGGAACCTGTGGGCCGATCGGGGTTGGTTCCGGCATCCCGCGCGCGAACTTGGTGAAATCGGAGACTTCGGGCGGTGTCTTGGGAGACGGCAGGTAAGCGCCGTGGGTTTCAAAACCGCTTGAATAGGCATTTGCCAGCATGTAATAATTGCCGTATAGCTTTGTATCCATTTTATTGTTGGGGATGGTTTCTGTAAATGTCTTATAGTCCCACTCCAAGCGCTCCGGGAAGGTCTGGTAGAATTTTGTCAGGGGTGGCGGGAAACCCATGGCTTCAATCGGGTCGCCTAATTTCCAATCCGGGTGGTCCTGTAGCCCTTTTTGGAAAATTGCCACGCGCCCAAAGACATAATCTGTGAGATGGCTTGGGCGAGTGACTGGGCCACTTGGAGTATGGGCCGGGCCTTCAAATTCAAACGGTTTGCGGTTGAAAAATTGTGTGCCAGGATTGAAGGATTCCCAACCTGTATAGGTTTCTGAATCCTTACCGGCGGCGACTCCACTGGCAACCAGCCCACCTGCCTGTACCGTTACCCCCGCGATTCCCACGATTTTTAGAAAATCGCGGCGCGAAAGTTGGGTTTTCTTTGCTTCACTCATATTTTTCTCCTTTTCAAGAATGAATATAGAAACAACAAAAAAATACCAGGAGCATAACCTTCGCTCGAGGCATTTTTCGTTAAGTATCTGGCTTAGGCGGATCAGGCCATCACAGTTGCGGCACAGCGCCAGAATTTCACTGGCTTCCTTATAAACAACCAATTGATTATTTATAGTATAGTGACGCTGTATGTTTTATACTATCCCCACGTTGTGTGATTTATTTCACAAATTATTAAGCAGGGCATCACACGAAAGTGTGAGTTTTATTTCAGGGTCAATCGTTTCAAATTTATCAATGCCTCAGTCCGGTTTCGGACGTTCAGTTTGGAATAGATATGCTTGATGTGTGTTTTGAGGGTGTTTTCGGTGATCACCATTCGTAGGGCAATTTCATTGTAAGTAAGACCTTTATCGAGGTAAGCCATAACTTCACGCTCCCTGACGGTCAGAAGTGGCATTTTCCGTTCAGGATAAACTGAAAGGTTATCTTCCTCCAGGCGGAAGGGATCACCTTGAAATTCTGAAATAATATGTTTTATATATTCCAATTGTGACGGCGAAATAGTGCTGTTCGAATTCTCCCAATCCAATAACACTGCCTGCATTAATTGCTTGATGGGCGTACCCTCATCCAGGAAGGAACGAAGGTATCCTCCCGCTTCCGCCATTTCCAGAACTGGGGTCAATATATTCTTTGCTTCGGCCGTGTTTCCATTGAGGAAATACGCCCTGGCAAGGGTGATGCCAAGACGGATCACGCTGTTTGTACGCTCATGTTCAACAGCGCTCTCGTACAATTTATTTAAAAGAGTAATACTTTCAAGATAGTTACCACAGACAATCCAGGCTTTGGCTAATACATGCCATTTGAATTCATTCAGGCCATTGATATAGGTGGAAGACCATTCTGAGAAGCGCTTGCGCAAAATATCCTCAGTCAGATATGCTCCGGTTTCAATATCAATCAAGGTTTCCAGAGCAGCGATCCTGGTCATAACGATTTCAGGATAATCATAGATGGCCGCAATTTTGCGGGCAAGGTTAATTTTTTGCCTGGCTGTCTTATAGTCTCGCTTTGAAATTAGATAGCTGAAATAATGTTGATACGCTAACATCAGATGGTCTAAATACTCACCTGATTCCGTCATGGTGACCGTCTCGCTGAAGTATTTTTCAGCCTCTTGCATATTGTTCCACTCATAATACAGGCGCCCGAGACCTAGAACCGCATTCGTGGTGACATGGCTCACACGAACCCCGCCTAACTCTGCAGAATGCAAAATCTTGTTGATCATATCCCTGGCTTGATAGATGTTACCAGCCTCAATCTCGACATTGGCACGGTAACAGCTCCACAGGAAATATAACCTTTCGTAGGTCTCTTTCTTGCTTTCCACAATGGCCCGCTCCAGGAATTCCCTGGCCTGCGGGATTTCGCCCATTAGCAAGCTGGCTGAACCAAAATGGCCAAAGCCGATGCACTTGCCAAAAATCCGATCCGCTGGAAATTGATCGATAGCTTGTTGGGCAAGTCCCTTGACGATGGCGGCATCCAGGGTGGTATGGACCACAATTGCGGCCAGGAACCCTGCTCGAAGACATCTAACCAGGGGTTGCTCAGATTCGGGAATCGATAATATGTATTCTTCTTTGCCCCAAAGATTGTCGAGCACCCGGTACGTAGAACCAAATGTACCGGCATCCAGGTTCGCTAAAACAAGAAAAGGCCACATGGTAGTATTTTTTCGGAGCATGTCCACTGGAAGCTGGGCCAACCAGCGGATTACCCTTTCACGCCCCCCGTGTGAAAGAATTTCGGAAACCACCGGTTGGATCAATTCGATCGAATATTCATAATTTTCCGATTTCAAGGCATATTCAATCGCTTCTTCCTTGTTGCCATTGGTTTCATGCCACCTGATGGTCTTTTTCCATAGAACTGGCATTTCACTTATTTGATGCAAACGTAACCAATTTTGCAGAAATTCAGTGAAAAGGTGATGGTAGCGGTACCAGGTTTGGGAGTTATCCAGAGGAATAACAAATAAATTTGACTGTTCCAGGTATCTGATGATATCGAAACTATTTTTCACATTCAATACGGTGTCAGTCAATGGCGCACAAAATCGTTCCAATATGGATGTTTTAATTAAGAAATCTTGAATTTCTGCTGTCTGTTTTGCAATTACTTCATCAAACAAGTACTCGGCAATCAATCGATCTTTTCCGGACAATTGTTGAATACGCTGGCTGTTATTCCTCCAGTTCATCCCCATCATGGCAAGTTGGAGACTGGTGATCCAACCTTCCGTCTTGTTGTCTAGTTCATCCAGCTCTTCCGGGGAAAAATCCAGCTTTAAAACCCCTTTTACAAAAGCCCTGGTTTCAATTAGAGTAAAGCGCAAATCGGAAATATCTAATTCGAGGGTTTGGTTACTGGCTCGGAGCGTGGAAATTGAAAAGGGGATCTCATTGCGACTGACAATGATAATTTGTAAATTTGGAGGTAAATTTTGCAGAATAAATGATAAAGCCTTATGAATTTCATCCAATTTGATCAAGTGATAATCGTCAAGGACCAGGGTTGTCGGGGATTTGATGCTTGCAAGACTATTGATCAAGTGGGCTAATATCAAGTAGGTCGGATGAGCCACCGGTGAGTGGATTAATGCCAGGGCTTTTTCGAAAATACCGGGTTCATCCTGCCCGAGGGAATAAATTAGATAAGTGAGAAAACGTGAAAGATCATTATCATTTGGATCGATAGCAAACATGTAATGCTGTTTACCCGCCTGGACCAACCATTCAACGATCAATGTCGTTTTACCGTACCCTGCAGGGGCTTGGACAACGATTAATTTTTTATTAATGCCGTAATTCAATTTCTCAACCAGCCGTGGACGAGGAATAAGTCCATCCCGAAGAGGCGGAAAAAATATTTTCGTGACCATTAAGTCGGCAAAGTATTGATCTGTCATTATTTTTTTAGCCACTGAATAAGGAGAACACAATTTAGATCTGACATTAAATCTACAGAGTATTTATTTTCTGGGCAGGCTTTGAAAACTTGTTGCATGCCAGATGTTTTGGTTTGCGAAAGTGACATCGTTGTTTTCTTTTTTATAGAGCTCCAATCAGGTTATGGCACGTTTTTATTAGATATCCTTTATTTTTATCTTTAATTAAATCGTTCGCTCTTTTATTTTGCTTGAAAATGATTAATAACTGCACTTTTATGCAAAATAAGCAAAATTTACACCGTATTTTTGCCGAAAAAAATTAGTATTTCTGAGTTCATAGCTAATATATATGCAAAAGCTGTTTTTGGAAAGTTTTTAACCCGGAAAACTGGGTAAATATAAGATTCCACTGTAAAAATGACGAACCGACATTTTAATGTGGGAACTGATAATTAGTGGCTTAAAATTATATATTGGAGACAGTAGAAGTTTATCATAATTAAACCGAAGGAAACACAAAGCGGAAGCAGTTCGGAAGGATAGATGGATTTTTTTTATAAAGCCTGGAATTTATTTTGCTCACAATCTGTAGATCAAGTAGTCGGCGAGAGCTGCTATGACCAGGATCAGGATGATGGGGACTTTGCGGTTGAGGGACAGGGCAAAAGTGGGCAAACCGTTGCCATAGCGGATAGTTCGGGTTTACATTACTTCTTGACTGACTCGTTGGGGATTCTTCGCGGTGGTGCTCTCGGTCAGTGAGACGCGACTCAGTGAGTAGCGCTACCTGCCATTTGGTGAACCGCGCAGCACGGACTCGCAGCTCATCGATCAGACTGACTTCGAGTTCCCAGGTCTGCGGACGAACCGGCACAGGCTTGATGAATTTCAAGGTACTCTATTATCATCCTGGTATCATTCTATCTGGCAGTTCTGACATAAATGGTTATAACTAATAACAGTGAAATACTCCGGTCGTAATCTGGGTTAGAGGTGCTTCTCGTTTCAGAAAATATGTCATCGCCGGATTGTATGTGGGGTTTGTTAGATTACTGGTTGTTCCACTTTTCACCTCCACTCTTTAAATCCACAGCGAAAAAAATTGGGTTGAATGGCAAACCTCAATCCAGCGCAGGATTAAACACCCATTTGAGCAGAGTCTGAATATCTGAAATGGATAAGTAGCCGATCCTCACACCGAATCCCTGACACAACCCGCCCAACCCTTCCCACCACGCCAATCCTTCATCTCCCAGAAATACAAATTCCAGGATTGTCCTTCGGCCAAATGGCAGGGGAAACTGTTCGGTCGAGAGCAGCAGTCCCTGGTGCAAAATATCCAAGCCATTCGATGCCGGCTTCTGCCAGTTGTGCGCCTGGCGCTGAAAAGCCAGGCGCGGCATTGGGTCCGGCTAGAAAATCTGGAGCAAACGCAACGTCCACCCCGGCTGCAACGAAGACAGGATCGCCTGGTAGGCTTCCTGCGGACGCCTGTATGCAGGCGGCGAGGCATAGGCAGTTGGATCGCTTTAAAGGCACCGACATTGTTTGCAACTCCGACATGCGCATCGCCGAAGTGCCACTGTTTTGCCCCGTTCAGAAACCGGGACTATCGCAAGTTGGACGAAACTGGCGATAGTTTAATTCGCGCGGCGATGCGTCAGTTGAATTTATCAGCAAGAGCGTATCACTGCATTTTGAAGCTGGCTCGCACGATTGCGACCTGGCGGGGAATGAGAATATTCAGACTCCGCTTTTGGCGGAGGCGCTGCAGTATAGGCCGAAGGGGATGATGCAATAAATTAATATCTTGATCTATGTGCATAACGCGGTTGTTGTAAGTCCGCGTACGATTTAATTATTTATCCTGGTAATGGTTGATGTGTTTTACTTTCTTGGGCTTGAACCCCGCCGGGTCATCTATGTTAAAAAATAGGCGGTTTGTCTTAGCAGAGAGGCTGAGGCACAAAAAAAAATTTGACACAGAGTTATCGTAAGGTGCAAAAGTTTTGCAATGAAGTCGCTCCTGTGACAGCATGGGCGATTTCGTTAAATTTGCTATGATTTGGCGTGGGTCAAGCAAATGAGCTATAGAATTGCTAAAACTGACAAAAATTCGGATCCCATTGGCGGTAGGCAGCATCCCCTGTGCGTGAACTTTGCGCAGAATGAATACATTTCAAGTGGCGCAAATTGTTACGAATTTCTTAATGCCTTTCGGAGAGGGAATTTGCAGAATGTTGTGTGCTAAACTAAATATCGGTCGATAATTTTTAAGAAATATATTCCTGCACATAGTAACCTAAAAATTACGGGTTTATCTGGAAATTATAGATTTACTGATGGCTGTTTAGGAAAGGTGAGCGTGCCTGATGAGCCACTCAAATTCATGGTCGAATCCATCGAAGGCTGGCACATCTGATGCAGTTCAGATGGCGGCCTTCCTGGAAGAACGTTCCTGCACTTCGGACATGCAAGAAGTAAACCAGAAATTATGCGCAGTTCTGGATGCAAAACCTGGCGAGCAGTTGTTGGAAGTTGGAAGCGGCAGCGGGGTGTTGTGCCGCTTGGTGGCTCCGTATCTTCTTCCCGCAGGTTGCGTGGTTGGCATCGATATTTCACCTGATATGTCGGTTGAGGCAATGCGTTATGCCCGGTTGGCCGGGATTACCGATGGGATTGCTTTTAAGACTGGAGCGGGCGAAGCGTTGCCATACCCCGATGCCAGTTTCGATGGCGTGTTTGCTGCCCGCCTGTTGTTGCACATTGAGGATCCAGATTTAGTTCTGCGCGAAATGATACGTGTGATAAAACCCGGCGGAAGAATAGTTGTGATGGATTGGGATTTCGAAACCGTGACTGTGGATCATCCAGACCGTGACCTTACCCGTCGCATACTCCACTGGCGCACCGACCACCACGGTGGGGATAATTGGAGTGGTCGAATGCTGCGGCGGCGGATGCGCGCTGCCGAGCTTCAGGATTTATCAGTTCATCCGTGCGTAACAGTCGCTCTCACCGAGGCAGAAGGATTGACACAATCTCTGTGGCGGGCGGCACAGGTGGCCTGCGAGGGCGGAGCTATCTCCCAGACAGAGCAGGAAGCCTGGGTTAATGAACTGAAAGACCGCATTGGAGATGGAACCTATTTCGCCAGTATTGTGTATTTCATCGTCAAAGGAATGGCAGCGTCAGGATAACCTGAGAAAACCGAAAGTAATGTATCCATATTTATTTTGATGAGCGTTTTTTGTTTTCCTGGAGGTATATGGGCTATTCTGTTGGGATCGGCTTGACCAATGATTGCAATTTGAACTGTGCGCATTGTTATCGTGATACGGAGCGCATCTCGTCGCTCAGCCTGGAACAGGTTCAGCGCCTGTGCGAATCTATTCCGATTACTTCGATGGGCCTGGGCACGGGAGAAAACGCCCTCCATCCGCAGTTTATTCCAATCGTGGAATACCTGCATGGGCGCAACATCCGCTTGAGCATCGCCTCCAACGGCTATTCCCTGACCACCATCCCCGCTGAAATTTTGTCTGTTTTTCAGGATGTGGAAGTCTCCATCGATTATCCCACCCAGGCGGAACAGGATGCCTGGCGTGGTGAGGGAAACTGGGCCTTGGTTCATCAGGCCATAGATCGCTGCCATCACCAAGGAATAGAAGTTTCCATCCTGGCGACACTCATGCGCACCAACTTCGACAAAATGGAGCAAATGGTCAGATTGGCCTGTCTGGACAGGGTCAATTTGCGTGTCAATGCCTACCAGGCAGTCAAAAGCGAAGCCTACCGACTGACTTATGACGAATTTTGGGAAGGCTACCGCCGTTTATTTTCCGAAGGTCAGGTCATTAATTGCAGCGAGCCGGTGGTGCGGGCTGTCATGGGGTTGGGAGAAGCCCAATCTCCCTGCGGACATGACAGCATCCGCATCAACCCTCGCGGGCAGGTCATCCCATGTGTTTACTGGCCGGCGGGGATTGGCTCTCTACCTACCCTTGATGATTTGCATCGTCTGGGAAATGTGGCAATTGCAGATGGTTCGTTTCATCAGGCGCGAGCAATTCCCCCGAGTGCGGCCAACTGCCCCTGCCAGGGGGGCTGCGCCAGCCGCCGAGCCCTTAACCAGACCCTTGATGCCCATGATGATTACTGTCCCTGGGTGCGCGATGATGAAATCCAACTTGCCTGGGAGCCTGCGCCCGCTAAAGACTTGATGCGCGCCGGGAACGTCTGTACCACTATCGTGAATTAAAAGGGAGAAATGCTATGGCAACCAATGACATCGTCCTTGTTTTTACCGCCAATGGCCTGGGCAGCTGCGCTGACCTAACGCTCAAGGAAAAGCTTGTCAAATCCTACCTGACCCTGGCCGCTCAAATGGAACCGCTTCCGAAGGTCATTTGTTTTTATACCGATGGCGTCAAACTGGCCTGTGAAGGCTCACCCGTGCTGGATGAATTGAGCTCCCTTGAACAAAAGGGCGTGCGCCTGATCCTATGCCAGACCTGTCTGAACACCTTTGGGTTGGCGGAACAGGTGCGGGTGGGGATTGTCGGCGGCATGGGGGATATTATCACTGCCATGTGGCAGGCAGATAAAGTGGTGACGTTGTAACAACTCCAGTCAACTATTCTCGATGGAGGAAAATATGGTCAACCTGATTGATCCACACACTGCCCGCAAGGATGAAAGGCTGCATAAAATCTGCATGATGCTTGATCAAACACCAATTGTTACGAGTTTATTAACGATCTTTTAAAGACGGTTTTTGAATATTGAATATGCTATACTCATTTTTATAATTGATCATGCGTAAATTTCTCATAAGGTTCTTCAAACAAAACATCAACCTGACTTTATGGATAATCCAATTCTTATTTCTCCCGACCGCCCCACTTTGCCCTGGAAATTGTGGATCTATACCAACTACGATTGCAACCTGCGTTGCAGTTACTGCTTGGTGAAATCCAGCCCAAATGCAGCCCGCCGCTTTATTGGTTTTGAAAATGTAAAACGACTTGTCGCTGAATCCCTTGCATTGGGTTTCAGCGAAGTTTTTTTTACCGGGGGAGAGCCTTTTATCTTGAATGATATTTATGAACTGCTGCGTTACTCGTCATCCCTGCTCAAGACAACTGTCCTGACGAATGCCATACTTTTACGTGGTACGCGTCTCGAGCGACTTTGCGAAATCGCCAATGAAAACCTGATCTTGCAAGTGAGTCTGGATGGGGGCAATGCCGAAGATCACGATCATTATCGTGGGCGCGGCTCCTGGGAGAAAGCGGTTGAAGGTATCAAGCTTCTCCAGGACCGGGGTATCCGTGTCCGCCTCAGCACCACTGAAACGCCCGTCAATACCCAGCGTCTGGAAGAGGTTTGTGCCTTTCATCGCAGCCTGGGAATTCCAGATGAAGATCACTTTGTGCGACCTCTCGCTCGGCGTGGTTATTCCAAAGAAGGTCTGGATTTAAAGATGGTCGACCTGGTGCCCGAAGTTACTGCCAGCATCGATGGAATTTTCTGGCATCCCTTTTCCACCGACCCCGACATGCAAATCAGTCGTTCGCTTTTTCCTCTGGCGGACTCTGTCAAACGCATCCAAGACCAACTTGAAATTATCGAACGCACGGGTGACGCACCGCTCTGTACTTTTACCTGAGGGTAAATGAATGCTCCAGTGTGGGGCAAATATTCAGACCTCGAACTTTTTCTCTTGCCATCAGGAATCTCAGGATAATTTATACCAGCAGACAGGTTGAACCCATTTCATCTCAATTTGTCCATGCCCGCCAGCAGACCCTCAACCCGGATGTGTGCTAATATGCCGCCCCAACCCTGGAAAACCATCAGCACTCGTGAAGTGTATAAAAATAATTGGATACGCGTTCGCGAAGATCTGGCCGAGATGCCAAACGGGCGCACTACCATCTACGGGGTTTGTGAGTTCGGCGAGTGTGTGGGTGTGCTGCCTTTCATTGATAATCAAAATGTTGCCATGGTTCGCCAGTATCGCTACGTGCAACAGGAAAATCATCGTTGGGAAATGCCCACCGGCGGAATCTACCCCGGCGAAACCCCGGAACAGGCGGCCCAACGGGAATTGATGGAAGAAAGTGGTTTTCGCGCCGGTGAGTTAATCTGGGTTAGTTCCTATCACACCTCGAAAAGTGTCTGTTGCGAAACCGCCCACCTGTTCGTAGGACGCGGATTGTCTGCCGCCGAGGCGCCTCCTGACGAAACGGAATTTATCGAGCGAGCCATTTTGCCGTTCTCTGAAGTACTCCGTATGGTTGAGTTGAGTGAAATCCGCGATAGCATGACGGTGATTGCCGTGCTGCATGTTGCCCGTTTGCGCGAACTGGGAAAGTGGTAATTCACTTCGCGTGTTGGAAAGAAACGAAAAATCGAAACAAAGGAGAATATTATGATTCAAGCATTTGTTTTTATCGAGGCTGAACCGGCTCGCACCCAGGAACTGGTTCAGGAGCTGGCCGGGATGCGCCTGGCAGCTTCAGTCATCAAGCAAGTTTACGCGGTCACCGGGCGCTGGGATCTGGTTGCCTTGATCGAAAGCCCGGATGTTACCAGCCTGGGTGATTGAGTATCCAATGGCATAGGGAACGCCGTGGGCGTTCGACACACTGAAACCAGCTTGATCGTTTGGACCAGCAATTCTGCTGAAGGCATTGCCAAAACCAAGAAAGCGGAACCGGCAATTCCGGCCTTTGATGCCACCAGGTTTTATAATGCCGGTGATGAGGGCTGCGCCATGGGTCCTCTGGACGAAGTTGCAGCTATCATGCTTTCGCTTCAGCCTGGCCAGACCTTGGAAATCAACGCGTCAGACCCAACTGTGGAAGTTGATCTGGCCGCCTGGTGCCGTATGACCGGCCACCAACTAATCGAGAAACAAACCACCCATTATCTGATTAAGCATAAATAAACGAGGAGACGAAGATGAGCAAAATTTTGGTTCACACTACGCATGGAAAAGAAGATATTGAACGCGTCAGCCTGGCTTTTGTGGTTGCCAATTCGGCCTTAAGCTCCGGGCAGGACTCAACCATGTTATTAACCATTGATGGCGTCTGGCTTGCCACGAAAGGCGGCGCAGATGGTTTACAGGCTGATGGATTCGCACCAATCGCAGAGACCATGGGAAACTTCATTAAGAATGGCGGCCATTTATGGATTTGCGGCGCTTGCATGAAGCCCCGTAACATCACTGCTGAGCAACTGATCGAAGGCGCGCAGGTCGTTGGTGCTGCCACTGTCGTCGAAGCCATGGTTAATGGTGCCAACACACTAAGCTTTTAAGTTTTTATAAGCCCCCCCTTTGGCGAGGATTCTGGTCTCGCGAAAACCCGATAAAAGCTAATCGGCAGTACTTGTTTTGGAGGAGCCATGGTTAACTTATCTGATTCACATACCGCCAGCCTGGACGACAGGCTGTACAAAATCTGTACTGTGATTGGCAGGCTGCTATTAGCCTATTTGTTTTTCACACAACTCTGGTGGAAATTGCCTCCAACCTTTGGGTGCGGCGCGAATTTCAATTTTCCAAAACCGGCCCAACAAAATTATTATGATACCAATGGCAGCAGCGGTCTCTGCTATTGGATGGGTCTTGAGTCGATCTATGCCTCGCAGCCGCGCCGAGTCTTGATTGCCGATATGCGCGCGGGCGGCTTGCCAGATTTTGGTGTAGACATTGCCCCGGTTGCCAAAGTAAACGGCATGCTGCTGGATAATTTGTTTATCCCGCAGATCCGCATCTTTGGTTGGCTGGTTTTTATCTTCGAAGCGACGGTTTTCGTCTCCCTGGCTTTGGGCCTGTTCACCCGTGTAGGATCGCTGGCTGCCATTGGAATTATCGGGCAGCTCTATCTTGGTCTGGCGAATGTTCCTCGCCCCTTCGAGTGGGAATGGACGTATGGTGCCATTCTGGGTCTTTCGATTGTAATGCTGGGGTTGGCATCCGGGCGCGTCTTTGGCCTGGATGGCTGGCTGCGCCCCAGGCTGGCGGCTGCGGCTGAACGCGGTAATCGCCTGGCGAAACTCGGGCTGCTGCTCAGTTAGAACTATGCAAAAGCCAGACACATTGATGGTAGTGGCGAAAAAACCTGCCCCGGGTCAAACCAAAACCCGCCTTTGCCCACCTTTAACCCACCCTCAGGCAGCGGACTTGTACGATTGTTTCCTGCGCGATACGTTGGAAACGATGCGTAAAGTTCCCGGCGTACAATGTGTGATCGGTTTTCTCCCCGATGACGCCCACACTTACTTCAAAGAACTTGCCCCCGATTTTGAACTGGCTTGCCAGCGTGGCGATTCACTGGGCGAACGGCTCGATCATCTGCTGACGGATGCGCTGGTAAATGGTGCATCCAAGGCAGTTGTGATGGATAGCGACAGCCCTACGGTACCCGCAGATTACCTGACCCAGGCCTTCAACCTGCTCGAAACAGCCGATGTAGTTCTCGGTCCCACGAACGATGGTGGTTATTACCTGATAGGACTCAAGCAGCCACAGCCGCATTTATTACGCCAGGTACAGATGAGCACTCCACATGTGTTAACCGATACCATGACGCTAGCCCAGAGCAGCGGCCTGACGGTTGTCCTGCTGCCAGCCTGGTACGATATCGATACCATCGCTGATTTGCAGCATCTTGACAGCGATATTGCAGGGATTAGTCAGGATGGTAGAGCTAGATTTACCCGTCAATGGCTGGCTGAATCAGGTTGGCGTCAGGCTTTGGCCTGAATGATGCGCGTTTCACTGATTATCCCTGCGCTCAACGAGGCTGAAAGCCTTGGCCGCTTACTGGCCGAAGTCCCTTCTGGAGTGCTCGATCAGCTGATCGTTGTCGATAATGGCTCGATCGATTCCACTGCTGAAGTGGCTCGTGCTTCCGGTGCGCAGGTGGTGGTTGAACCCCGGCGTGGTTATGGTTTTGCCTGTGCAGCCGGAGCCGCCGCCGCTAACGGGGATATTCTTGTGTTTATGGATGGCGACGGTAGTTTTATGCCTGCCGAGTTGCCCAGTCTGCTGACCCCGCTCATTTCGGGGCAGGCCGACCTTGTGCTTGGTTCACGCATGTCCAGAGCTGCTCAACAAATTGCCATGCCATCCCACCAACTTTTTGGCAACCGCTTGTTTGTCCTGCTCTTGCAAAGGCGCTTTGGCTTATCGATTACCGATCTCGGCCCATATCGCGCAATTCGCCGTGATTTGTTGCAGTCTCTGAAGATGCAAGAACAAACCTATGGTTGGCCGTTGGAGATGATTATGAAAACAGCCCGTTGCCAGTGCTCGATCGTTGAAATTCCCATTACATATCGACCGCGTTTTGCCGGACAGTCCAAAGTGGGCGGCACGCTGCGCGGCACCATACTTACCGCTTATCGCTATTTTAGCGTCTGGGCACGCTACTCAATCTAAAGCCATGATCCCACTTCCTTTAGCTTCCCGTTCTACTCAGGTCGATAATTTACCCGGTCAGGTTTACATTGAGGTCACAAATCGCTGTAATTCCTTGTGCGCTTCATGTCCTTTGACTTACGATCAATTTTTGCCCTACGAGCCGAAGCATCATTTAAGTTGGGATAATTTCCGGCGCATTGTCGATCAACTGCCCCGCCTGGATCGCGTTGTTCTGCACGGCATTGGGGAGCCGCTGCTTAATAAAGATTTACCGCGCTTTGTGGCACATTTGAAAGAGCGGGGCGCTACCGTGTTATTCAATACTAACGCCATCCTGCTCGACCAGGCGCGCGGCGATGCCCTGGCCGCCGCCGGGTTGGATGAGTTGCGGGTTTCAATAGATGCGGTCACGCCGAAGCTGTATGCACGCTTACGCGGCGTGAACCAACTTCCCCGGGTTATACGTAATCTCAAGGCGTTTGTCGAGCGACACGGAGGTCTCTCACGGCCAAAAGTTTCCTTGTGGTGGGTTGCGATGCAAGCCAACCTGCTACAGTTGCCCGATTTCGTCCGTCTGGCTGCGCAGATTGGCGTGGGCGAAGTGTATATGCAGCGCCTGGTGTATTTTGGCAATGGGGAAACGCCGGCTGAAGACGCTACAATGAACGCCGAACAATCGTTGCACGCCACCCTGGAGGCAGAGCAGGCCAGGCTGATTCGCGAATGTGAAGTACTCTCCACACAGTTGGGGCTGAAGTTCCTTGCCTCGGGAGCTACCACGCCTCATGAAAGTGTTTCAGTCAAAGGCCCGCATCCCTGGCAGGGCTGCCAGCGGCCCTGGATTCTGATGTACATCACCGCTAACGGCACGGCACTGCCTTGCTGCATCTCGCCTTTTGCCGCTCAAGATTATTCGCAGATAATCCTGGGGAATGTCCTTGCCCAACCGTTGGCAGAAGTGTGGAATGGAGAGCGTTACCAGGCGCTGCGCTCTGCCGTATTGAGCGAGTCGCCTGCACCCTGGCCTTGCCAGTTTTGCGGGGTTAAATGGAGCCTCTAACCGGGCTGATTTCAAGGAGCATCAGATCTAATAAATTATTTTGGCTGGGGGGGTGCGCACTTACCTCTGTAGGGTTATATCTATGGCTGGCCTGGCGTTATCCACTGGCCGCCAGCCTTTCCAATCCCCGCGCTAGCTGGATGACCATGACCGAACCAACGGTCTGGAATACCGTCCAACAGGTGGGTGTCTATTTGGGGCTGATCCTGCTATATATAGCGATATTATGGATCCTGGCGAAAACCCGCGAGGAGATTGCAAATCAAAGGCGCTGGCTGGTGCTCTTGATTATCTGCGCCTGGTTGGTTTGTTCGGCGGTGCTGATGACAGTTGCCCCGGCAGGTGAATCCCACGATATCTTCGATTATGTTTTTCGTGGTCGCATGATGACGGTCTATCACGGCAATCCTCTGGCCAATGTACCTGATGATTACAATCTTTCAACCCCTTACACACTTTACCTGGCCTGGCGGAAAAACGTGGACACGTATGGCCCGGTTTGGGAAATCTTTAGCGCGGTTGTCTCAAATGGTGTTCGACAGGTAGCGCAATCGCTTGGGTGGTGGAATGAGAGCGCACCAGTCTGTCCAAAATCGACAACCTCATGTCGCCTGTTTATGGCGTATATTACCGGATATCGTCTTCTGGCAATCACGCTGACTGGGCTTTCGGGCTGGCTGATTGCCAAAATTGTTGAACTCCGCGAAAAGTCACTTGTTCCACTGGCCCTGGCAACCTGGCTGATCAACCCCATCACGTTGATTGCCTCTGCTCTGGGTGGACATAATGATGCTGTTTTGTTAGTACTATTTTTGTTAAGTTGCTGGTTGTTACAACGCCGGAAACTATTTTTGGGATTGATGGCACTCATCCTGGCGGCGCATGTCAAGCTGACGGCGCTGATTTGGTTACCTGTCTGTGCGTTTTGGATTTTCTGGCAGTGGGGCTGGAGACAAACCTTGAAAATCGTCTTTGCCAGCGGCGTTTGCGGAATTTTGCTGTCTTGGCTTTTATATGTGCCTTTTGGCGGCTGGCAAACACTCCCGCGTATGTTAACTGAACGTTCGCAATTCCTCTCTAATTCAATCTGGCAGATCCTGGAATATTCGTTGAGACAGTGGGGGCACTGGCCTCTTTCAAGCTCTCTCCAGCTTAGTGCTACTCTGCCAACCCTGCTGTTTGCCGTTGGAGCCGTGTTGAGCTGCTTGTGGATGTTCGACCTGTGGCCGAAAGGATGGGGTCGTACCCGCTTCTTGCCCGGCAATCCGGATCAAAGACTCATGTCTGCGCTGACCTTTGTTGGCCTGCTTTACCTTGCAATCGGCTCATTTTGGTTTCAACACTGGTACATTTTATGGGTGCTGGCGCCCGCCGCGCTGCGACCGGAAACCCGGTTGACCCGTTCCTTGCTCCCGTGGCTGGCCTTTGGGGCCCTGTCATCGAATCTGACCAACGACTACATACTGACGACAACTCTCAAGTCTGCCTGGCCGATGTGGAAATATCTCATCGCAGTGGCAACAATCTGGATACCATTTTTGATTGCTATCACTGTTTTTATTTTTGCCAACCGCCAGCAAAAAAACCCTGCATAGATAGTTATGAGCCATAAACATGCTTTGAGTTTTACAAATGCACAGACACGCGAATTTGAATAATTCCGCAAGTCTGTGCGTTTGAATTCGAATTACCTTCTTGCGGCAAGAATGCAGTGGCAGTCTCGAACAAGGCTACTTTGCGCTTATTGACAGGTAGCCTGCTTGGTTTCCATGCAGACAGACAGGGCAATTTCGTTTAATTTGCTGTGGTTTGCCTTTGTGGTCAAGCAAATGAAACTTCTAATAAATTGAACTTGGTTTTATAAGAAATTGGGGATAAGAAATTATGCAAGTAGTGGGGAATAGATTGTAATTTTTGAAGCGGATTATCTCGATAAATACTTTATCCAAATGTCGATTGACAGTCGTGAAAACTACCCTCTTTCGCTGGTCTGACTTTCAAGCGATTGTTTTTCCGCCGCAGGATTTGATTAACAAACTGGAAGGGGATAGCGGTTCAGTCACACCAGTTTTCTGGATCGGGTTTAGTTGGATAGGTAAGAAAACGGAGAGCTTTCCCTTCTTAACACTCAAGGAAGCAGGAATGAAAAACGCAATGACACCATCAAAAGAAAGACCCTGGGTGCTGCAACATGCCCAAAAACTGGTTGCGCTCGTTTTCTGGGCGGCGCTCATTATCGGCTATCAGTGGTATGCCAGTGTAAATCAACTTTCGCCATTGGAAGTGGTGCAGCGATTGTTGGCTTTTATGAATTCTGGCTTTTGGGGGCCGCTCGTTTACATCGGCCTCTACGCCGTGCGCCCTTTGATCTTGTTCCCATCTACGGTGCTGACCCTGGCTGGCGGCTTCGTCTACGGCCCGGTGCTGGGTGTGCTGTACACCGTTATCGCCAGCAATATCTCCTCAACCATTGCCTATTTTGTCGGGCGCTACTTTGGAGAGGGCTTGCTCAAAGAAGGCGATGGGGACAATCTCATTCAAAGATACGCGGCGCGGATGCGCGCCAATAGTTTCGAGACGGTGATGGTCATGCGCTTTATCTTCCTCCCTTACGACGCAGTGAGTTACCTGGCCGGTTTTTTGAAAATCGAATACTGGCCGTTCATCCTGGCTACAGCGCTTGGTTCAGTTCCGGGCACAATGGCGTTTATTGGCTTTGGCGCTTCTATCGAAAAATTTGACGGCTCCTTGCCGCAACTCAACCCTGTTACGCTTGGCTTTTCGGTTGCCATTTTCCTTGTCAGTATCGCGCTCTCGCGCATTTTCAAAAAACGAGAAGGAACTTCAAAATGACCACTGAACACTATTCCACTATCGTTATTGGTGCCGGTTCTGGCGGCATGACGGTTGCCATTGGGCTTGCCGGGCTTGGGAAACAAGTTGCCCTGATCGAAGTCAGCCATGTTGGCGGTG
>JBBRWF010000018.1:0-18980 GCA_038249405.1 Anaerolineales bacterium | reverse complement strand
GAGGAGAATTTCAATATGACAAACAATCAAAAGCATTTATCCGGCCCAAAGTGGCTGATTGGTTTGGTGATTGCATTTTTTTTGGTCTGTGCCGGAGGTTTGGTTTATCTCTACCAGAATTCTTCGGGAGGCTTGTTTCCTGGATTGGTAACTGCTGTGCCAATTCCACTTAGTACAGGCGCAACAGGTTCATTTACATCCACTGGGCAGGCCGTTGCATCTTCTGTGGGCAAAGGAGTTGAGTACAACATGGCTGTTAATATCAGTGCTGGTCAGGAAATGCCTCAGACTTTTATACCTCTTCCTTTAGCCACCGGATTACCGTTGGACGCTGGGCAAATTGAGCAGATTTTATCTCGATTGCCAACCTTACAGCCTGCATCCCAACTGGATTTCAATTTACCCCAGGACGTTTTGCCTCCTCCACGGCCAGGGCAGATCGTTAAAGAGAATTTTCCTCCGCTCGATACTTCACCAACACCCCAAGTAAGTGCTGCAGGTCCGTTGCAGGTTTTGCGCTTTGCGCCTGAAGGCGAAATACCGATTGCGCCATTTGTCAGTATCACTTTTAACCAGCCGATGGTTCCAATTGGCACATTGGCTGACCTGGCTGCCAGGGATGTGCCGGTGCGCATTGAACCGGCTTTGCCCGGAACCTGGCGCTGGTTGGGCACCAAGACCCTCACTTTTGAATATGATTCTGCGCTGATTGATCGCCTGCCCAAGGCTACTGAATACCATGTCAGTGTGCTTGCAGGAATCAAATCCATCAGCGGCGTTATGCTCGACAAAGATGTGACCTGGAGTTTCACCACCCCGCCCGCGAAAGCGGTCAGTATGTTCCCATCATCTTCTCCTCAGCCGCTTGCGCCGCTCTTCTTTATAACTTTTGACCAGCGCATTAATCCAGCTGAAGTACTTAAAACCATCCGGGTGCAGGCTGGCAGTCTCAGTGCTAACCTGGTCCTTGCCAGCGATGCAGAAATCCAGAAGGATCAGCAGGCCAGTGAGCTTGTCAAGAGTGCCCAACCTGGGCGCTGGCTGGCTTTTCGCGCACCGGAACCCTTCCCAACCGGAACCGATATTATGATCACAATTGGCCCCGGAACCCCTTCTGCTGAAGGGCCGTTGCTGACCACTCAAGCCCAATCGTATAGTTTTTCCACTTATGCTGCACTTCGCATTGATGAATATCGCTGTGCATGGTACGGTGATACTTGTCCTCCGCTGTCTCCCTTCGAGATTCGTTTCAATAACGCGATTGACCTGGCATCTTTCCGCGAGGATATGCTGCATGTTGAACCGCCAATTCCGGGTGTCAATGCTAATATTTACGGCAACACAATGCAAATTCAAGGTCAGACAAAGGGGCAGACCAATTACACCGTCACAATCTCAGGCGAGATCAAGGATGTCTTTGGACAGACTCTGGGCAAAGATGCCCGCCTGACATTCAAGGTGGGCAAAGCTGAATCTGTCCTGGTAGGTCCGGGGCAAACCTTCCTGACCATTGACCCACAGGCTGTGAAACCGGTCTTTTCAGTGTACGCCATCAATTACAACAAACTGCGCACCAGAGTGTATGCTGTTCAACCAACAGATTGGCATGCGTTTAAACAGTACTTGCAAAACTGGCAAGGCACAGATATGCCGCCCGTTATGCCCGGTACCCTGCTTGTGGATGAGACCATCAACCCCAACCTGCCAGCCGACACACTTACCCAGGTGGATATTGACCTGGCAAAATATCTAAAAGGCAAATTTGGGCATTTTATTGTTATCGTAGAGCCGCCAGCCGGACTGTTCGAAAGCGATAATGCTAAATGGCAGCGCTTCTCGCAGACTGTGATCTCCTGGGTGCAGGTGACCCAAATTGGGCTGGATGCTGTCAGTGATTATAGCCAGATGCTTGCTTGGGCCAGCAGCTTGAAAGATGGTTCGCCCTTGTCCAGTGTCAGTATTCAACCCGGGGATGGTTCCCGGCAGTACACCACAGGCGCAGATGGCACAGTGCGTTTTGACCTGCCCACCAGTGCAACCTACCTGCTGGCACGCCAGGGCGATGACCAGGCAATTTTGCCGCATTCCAATTATGTATGGGGAGATGACCCCTGGTCTTCCTACCCCCCCACTGACAGTTTGCGCTGGTATACCTTTGACGACCGTAAGATGTACCGCCCGGGCGAAGAAGTCCATATCAAGGGCTGGTTGCGCCGTATTGGTGGCCGTCAGGATGGTGATGTAGGCCTGCCGGATGGTGTGGGACAAGTCACCTATCAGATTACAGATGCCACCTACAATGCCATTGGCAACGGTACAGCAAACGTGAACACTCTGGGCGGTTTTGACTTCATCATCAAAATTCCTCAAACGGTCAACCTCGGCAGCGCCCAGATACAACTGAACGCCACCGGTAATTTTGGCGGTCTGGATGGCACATCCTGGGTTCATTCATTTGAAGTGCAGGAATTTCGCCGCCCGGAATTTGAAGTGACGGCGCGCAATGAGACCACCGGACCCTATTACGCAGGCGGCAGCGCCACGCTGGCTGTGGATGCCAAATACTATGCTGGCGGCGCCCTTCCAAACGCAGATGTAACCTGGAATGTAACCAGCACACCAGGCAATTACGCACCCCCTAATTGGCCCGACTTCATCTTCGGCACCTGGAAGCCCTGGTGGTTTATGGCTGACTTCGGTTATCCACCGAATGGCAACCCCGGCACAACCGAAACATTTACGGGAAAAACCGATGCATCTGGCACACATTATCTGAAGCTTGACTTTAATCAGCAGGGTGACCCGGACCAAAACCCGCATCCCGCGAGTGTTTCTGCAGAAGCAACGGTCATGGATGTGAACAGGCAAGCCTGGACCAGCAGCACTTCATTGCTTGTGCATCCAGCGGATGTTTATATTGGTCTGCGTAGCGACCGTTATTTTGTGGAGCTGGGCCAGCCGCTCAACCTGAATTTCATCGTCACCGATCTGGACGGGAAACCCGTGGCAGGACGCCCTGTACAGCTCACTGCAGTTCGTATGGAGTGGAAATTCCGCGATGGAAGCTGGACTGAGGATGAAGTTGACCCACAGATCTGTTCCAAGACTTCCACAAACCAACCCCAAACTTGCAAATTTGAAACGCCAGTCGGCGGAAGTTACCAGATCACTGCCAGTGTAACGGATGACCAGGGCCGAAAAAACCAGAGCCGCATTACGCGCTGGGTGAGCGGTGGGCAGTTGCGCCCCTCCCGCAAGGTGGAGCAGGAGCAGGTGACCCTCATCCCCGACAAACAAACCTACCAACCGGGTGACACTGCGCAGATTCTAGTGCAATCGCCTTTCAGCCCGGCTGAAGGATTGCTGACCATTAGCCGCAGCGGAATCATCAGCACCACGCGCTTTAGCATCGAAAATGGCTCAACCACGTTGAGTGTACCCATTGTAGAGAAATACATCCCCAATTTGAATATCCAGGTCGATCTGGTGGGCTCTGCGCAGCGCACCGATGATCAGGGCCAGGTTTTGAAGAATGTTCCGCCTCGCCCGGCGTACGCCAGCGGGCAATTGAATTTGAGCATCCCGCCCTTGCAGCGTACCCTGAACGTTGCAGTAACCCCCGATAGCAGCAAATTGGAACCGGGTGGTGAAACGACTTTGACCGTAGTGGTGAAAGATGCCAGCGGCCAGCCTGTGGCAGATGCTGAACTGGCGGTGGTGGTGGTGGACGAGGCCATTCTGGCTCTAACCAATTACCAGTTGACTGACCCTCTGAGCGTTTTTTACTCTGGCCGCGCGCCTCTGGTTGAGAATGTATACGGTCGCGCCAGTATTGTGCTGCTCGACCCGCTAGCCCTGGCCCGCGATGCCAGCCAGCAAAAAGCGGTCAATGACTCATTCGCAGGCGCCGTGCCAGCAGCAGCCCCGGCAGCTACGATGTCGTCTGCAGCGGAGGCGCGAGGGGGTGGTGGGCAGGCAGCACAGGCTCCCATTCGCATACGTTCCGATTTCAACCCTCTTGCTGCTTTTGCTCCCTCGGTGCATACAGGTCTGGATGGTACGGCGCGTGTGCCAGTCAAACTGCCGGATAACCTGACCCGTTACCGGGTCATGGTGGTGGCAGTGGATGTGCCCGGTACCAAATTTGGCGTAGGCGAATCCAATCTGACAGCGCGCCTGCCGTTGATGGTACGCCCCTCTGCTCCTCGTTTCTTGAACTTTGGCGATAAATTTGAGTTGCCGGTCGTATTACAAAACCAGACCGATCAGCCGTTGGATGTCAACGTAGCCGTCCGCGCCTCCAACTTGGAGTTAATCACTGCCGGACTGCTCGTCACTGTGCCTGCCAATGACCGGGTGGAAGTCCGTTTCCCGGCTGGCACCATTCAAGCAGGCACGGCACGCATACAGATCGCCGCAGTTTCAGGCACTTATGCCGATGCAGCCACCGTGGAGATGCCGGTTTATACTCCGGCCACCACCGAGGCCTTTGCAACCTACGGGGTAATTGACAACCCTGGCGCGCTTTCCCAGCCTGTGCAATACCCAACGGGCGTCTTCCCGCAATACGGCGGGCTGGAAATCAGCACTTCTTCCACTGCACTGCAATCTCTGACCGATGCCGTGTTGTACCTGGTAGCCTACCCATACGAAGGTTCCGAACAGCTTGCCTCGCGCATTTTGGCGGTGGCCTCACTAAAGGATGTGCTTACCGCTTTCAAGGCGGATGGCCTGCCTTCTCCCACAGAGATGGAAAGTGCCGTCAATCGTGATATCGAGCGCCTGCAGGGGTTGCAAAACCCGGATGGCGGGTTCCCCTACTGGCGGCGCGGATTTGAATCCAGCCCCTTTAACAGCATTCATGTAGCGCACGCCATTTACCGCGCCGGGCAAAAAGGATTCAGCGTGCCAGTAGATATGCAGCAAAGCGCGCTGAATTACCTGCGCAATATTGAAAGCTATTACCCGGCCTGGTACGGGACTCAAACCAGGCGCACGCTCAGCTCCTACGCGCTCTATGTGCGCAACCTGATGAATGACCGCGATGCGCCCAAAGCGCACTCGCTGTTGAAGGAGGCTGGTCTGGACGGGCTTTCACTGGATGCAATTGGTTGGTTGTGGCCGCTCGTCGAAGATCCTGCCCAACTAGAGAGTTTGCGGCGCTATGTGACCAATCACGCTGTTGAGACTGCTGGCGCGGCTAATTTCACCACCAGCTATGATGACCAAAACTACCTGCTGCTCGGCTCTAACCGCCGCACGGATGCCATCCTGCTGGATTCCTTGATCGCAGACAACCCGCAAAGTGACTTGATCCCCAAGCTGGTGGCGGGATTGATGGCGCATCGCACCAAAGGGCACTGGGGTAACACACAGGAAAATGTTTTTGTCCTGATTGCGCTGGATAGGTATTTCAACACGTTTGAGAGCCAGACACCGGATTTTGTGGCACGCATCTGGCTGGGCAATACTTATGCCGGCAGCAGCGAGTTCCGCGGGCGCAGCACTGACCTGCATGAAACCAACATCCCCATGACGTATGTGCTGTCAGAGACTGCCGCGGGCGGCGGCACCCAATCGTTGATTCTGGAAAAAGACGGTGCAGGCCGCCTGTATTACCGGCTTGGGCTGCGCTATGCGCCTACAGACTTGAACCTTCCGGCATTGGATATGGGTTTTGTTGTCCAACGCCGCTACGAGGCGCTGGATGACCCGCAGGACGTTTCTCAAGACAGTGCAGGAGTTTGGCACATTAGAGCTGGCGCGCGCGTGCGTGTGCACTTGACCATGGTTGCCGACACCCGCCGTTATCATGTAGCCCTTGTTGACCCGCTGCCTGCCGGGCTCGAAATCGTTAACCCGGCTCTTGCTGTTTCGGGCAGCTCACCGCAAGATCCGTCCAGCAGCAGTTCCCGTTACGGATGGTGGTGGTGGGGCACCTGGTACGAACATCAGAACATGCGCGATGAGCGTGCTGAAGCTTTCACATCGCTGCTTTGGGAAGGTGTTTACGAATATACATATATTGCCCGTGCTACCACTCCCGGTACATTCATAGTTCCTCCAGCCAAGGCTGAAGAGATGTATTCTCCCGAAGTTTTCGGCCGCAGCGCCAGCGACCAGGTGATTATCCAGTAATAAAAATCTACCTGCCCCAAACTGTAGACGCTTCTGCAGTTTGGGGCAGGGCAGCCACAGGCAAACAGGTATAATAAAGGTAAACAGCGTACTACCCTTCAGGGTGACAATCTATTTTAAATAGGTAGAGTACCATTTTTGAGTACACTATAAAAGGTCAGGAGGTGTTCTCATGCAAGAACGCAGAAAACTGGATCGTAAATACCTTGCAGTGTATTCCCGGGTCTTTGATCGTAGCTCAAGTCGCGTGCTGGGATATCTTTCTGATCTTAGTCAAAAAGGTGCCATGATCATCAGCGATGATCCCTTGCCCGAGAAAACAGACTACTCATTACGTTTTGACTTGCCCGATGCGCCGTTTTTTTCAACAGATCACCTCGATATGGCAGCAAGTGTGGCCTGGTGCAGTCCAGACATAGACCCGGCTTTTTATAATATTGGGTTTGAGTTTAGCAGTCTAAGCGAGTCTGAAAGCCATATCATTGAGGGAATGATCGATGCTTATGAATTTCGCCGTGAACCACCCAATTACCCACCTTCTCCGACAATGTTGTAAATTTCACCGATTAATGCAGCCAGACCCTTTTGCCAGTCTCCATTCTGTAACCGCACCACTGCGACCCATCCATGATGCTTATTGGGTAATTCCTGGCCGTTTGTTGGCTGGCGAATACCCTGCTGTAACTTTTAATCCTGAAGCAACCAATCGGCGGTTGTCTGCTTTTCTAGAATCTGGTTTTGTCACATTTATCAACCTGGTTGGCCTGGGAGAAGCGGAAGAATACGCTCCAATCCTGGCTGAAATGGCTGCAGTGCGCGGTGTGAAAGTGGAATGTCTTAACTTCCCGATTGGAGATTACGGGCTGCCCAGTGTGATGGATATGCACGCGATTTTGAATGCGATTGACAAAGCTTTGATTGGGAAACACAAGGTTTACCTGCATTGTTATGGCGGCATTGGACGGACTGGCACGGTCGTAGGATGTTACCTGGTGCAGCACGGACAGACTGGGCAGCAGGCCTTGACACAATTGGCAGCCTGGTGGCGTAATGTACCCAAATCAATGCGGTTTCCAAATTCACCAGAGACAGTAGATCAAGAAAATTTTATCCTGGGCTGGCACCAACCCAAAGAATAGAGTCGTTTCATCATTGAACCCCGGGCTGGACTTTAGTCTCCAGGTTTTTTTAAACCAGAAGTCCGCATTTTGCGGGCATTGACATATTATAATGGGGGTATGGATTGGCACGCTCGATATATCCAGCAGGCTGGTTGGACGGCGCAATTGCGCGCCTTTTTATTTAATCAGGCAAACTTGCCTGCTGCGCGCCGTATTCTAGAAATAGGGTGTGGAACCGGTGCAGTGTTGAATGATTTTGGCTCGCGAAGTGGGTTGCATGGATTGGATATTGACCTGGCAGCGTTGGGACAGGCTGGTCTGCACGTCCCTTCAGTAATGCTCACCTGTGCAGATGCTGTGAGCTTGCCGTATGCTCAATCCGTGTTTGATGCAGTTTACTGCCATTACACGCTTTTGTGGCTTGAACACCCATTTAATGCTCTGCTTGAAATGCGCCGCGTAACTCGCCCAGGCGGATCATTATTAGCCCTGGCTGAACCAGATTACGGCGGGCGTGTGGATTATCCGGATAAATTGGCCGAGTTGGGACACTGGCAGGCAGATTCCCTAAAGATGCAGGGTGCAGACCCGCAAATTGGACGCAAGTTGGCAGCGATATTTTCGCACGCCGGTCTGAAAAACGTACAAATTGGAGTTATTGGTGCACAATGGCAGAGTTCTTTATCTGCGAGAAATTTGGATTTGGAATGGAAGACACTTTCCAGCGATCTGGCCGGACATGTTGCAACAGATCAACTTGAAGGAATGCGCAATTTAGATGAAATTGCCTGGGCGCAGGGTGAGCGTGTGTTATATGTGCCCACCTTTTATGCCTGGGGTATAGTCTAAGCGTTGGAATGGTATAATCGTGCTACTCTTGGAGGTAGTTTGGAAGAACCTATCGTTGAATCCCTTGTGACCGCACCCGAAGCCGAAGTAGGTGAGACAGTAGAGATTACTGAACCCGCATCCCCAGGTTGGGGGCGCTTCTTTTTAGACGTTCTTGAGACATTGCTGCTCTCTGCAGCGTTGTTTTTGGCGATAAATGCGCTTTCCGCGCGTGTCAGGGTGGATGGCTTCTCGATGAAGCCCACCTTGCAAGATGGTGAGTTTGTGCTGGTTAACCGCCTGGCTTACCGTTTTGGCGTTCCACAGCGTGGCGATATCATCGTCTTTCACTTTCCGCTTGATCCTGCCAGTCAAGATTTGATCAAGCGAGTAATTGGTTTGCCTGGTGATAATGTCGTTATCCGTAATGGCGATGTGACCGTTAACGGGCAGGCATTGCGCGAGCCCTATATCGCTGCGCCCCCTCTTTATTCCGGTCAGTGGACGGTGCCGTCCGATGAATTGTTTGTATTGGGTGACAACCGCAATGATTCATCAGACTCTCATTCCTGGGGCATGATGCCGTATAAAGAAATAGTTGGCAAAGCCATTTTTATCTATTGGCCTTTCCCCGAATGGAAAATGATAGATCATTATGACTTTGGGAATGTGACTCAATGAACACAAAATTGGATGAAATCTTATCTCTTGCAGATCAATATCTGGCTGAGTTGCCGCCTCTAACGCCCACATTTGAGCAGGCATCAGGTGTCAGCCTTGCTTTCATCATTGATCATACTCTTCTGAAACCAGATGCATCCGCACAACAGGTGAAAAAATTGTGCGAAGAAGCTCGCCTTTATCGGTTTGCCACAGTGTGTATCAACCCTGCCTTTGTTCCTCTCGCGGCGCATTTGTTAATCGGCTCTGGCGTAGGCGTATGTTCTGTTGTGGGTTTTCCACTTGGAGCAACCTTCCCGGAAGTGAAAGCATTTGAAGCTCGCCAGGTTATTGAGAACGGTGCAACAGAAATTGATACTGTAATTAATGTTGGTGCACTCAAGAGTGGAGATTATGCCCTCGCCCTGCGCGATGTGCAAGCCGTGGTACAGGCAGCTGGCGGCAAAGCACACGTCAAGGTGATCTTGGAAATGTGCTTTCTGGATCAACGCGAAAAAATTATTGGCTGTCTGCTGTGCAAGGCCGCTGGTGCTGATTTTGTGAAAACTTCCACCGGCTTTGGGCCGGGAGGTGCGCTCATGGAAGACGTAGCCCTGATGCGCCGCGTAGTAGGCCTGGAAATGGGTGTCAAAGCCGCAGGAGGCATTCGTACGCTGCACGATGCGAACCAGATGATTGCAGCTGGCGCTAATCGCCTGGGCGCCAGTGCAGGAATCTCTATTTTACGAGAAGCTGGGGCGGCATGAGCGAAGGTCACGACCTGGCAACATTTGCATGCAATGAATGTCCTGCAGGGATGATGCATTTGCAGTTCATTACATATTTTACTTGGCTCGACAAGGAATTGGTGACAGTGCCCAATTTCCCCGCCTGGGTCTGCGATGTTTGCGGCAAACGAGAATATGATGAGCGCGCTGTAAACTGGCTCACCACTTTGCTCAGCCCGAATGCTGGTCAGACAACAATTTCGCATCCCAGGCATCGCCGCATAACACCGGTAAAACGCGGACAGAACCGTCCCAGTTCCACAGAGTAGGCCATGGGTTACGAGGATCCTTCAGTAACTCACAGGGTTTTGACTGCTGATTTTTATACCCCCAGTTACCGGATTGTCGGCAAGGTTATGGTTCCAAATACTGGTATTGTCGGTTTGATGAACGATACCAACAACTCGTTTATGGAGATTTTGGATGCACGCCTCGCGCGTTTACATATGCCATCCAAACTGGTGGATCATTACGAAGTTGTGCGTGTTGTAAAATCGCAAATTTTCGCAATTACATTGGCGCGACCAGAAGACCTGGTACCGCAGGCCTTGGCGCGCGGTGGTTATGTGCAGGTCAAAGAAATACCAGTACGCATTACTTCGCCAGTTTATGAAATGCTGGGTATGCTAGAGTGGAGCGGCCGTTTTGAGTTTTCAGCAGTCATGCTGGAAGGCAGTCGAGATTTTGTGCCGATTTATAATTCCACACTCACTGCGATCTTGATTCCTGCACTCAAGGCTGAGAGTCAGGCCGCTCTGTTCAACCGTCGTCAAGTTGATATGATGGCCCTCAGCCACCAGCGCATTGATGATTGATTTTTACCCGCAACAAAGTCTAATGAACTTTGAAACTGGCATTCAAAATGCCTTGACCTGAGCGCACGGTGATGATAAAATCCTGCCCGCTCAAGAAATGCCCCCATCGTCTAGTGGACTAGGACGCAACCCTTTCAAGGTTATGACCAGGATTCGAATTCCTGTGGGGGCACAAAAAAACCGCCGTAAGGCGGTTTTTTCGTGCTAACTTTTTGGTGGACTATTTTTCACCAGGTGCTCGAATGGGATCATAATCAGCATTCCAAAAGCAATGATGGTCATACCAAGTTGAACTCCAGCAGCTTGCCAGGGGCCAAAGAAAGGCACCTTAACATTTTGTTGAAATGTCATTCCGAATACATCAGCCATACCAGAGAAGACCGAGACGACATAACCTGTGCTTATTAAACGTAAGCCGATATCAGCAATAATCGTTTTTTGCATTCGACCCCATAATGCGCCAAGACCGATATTCCCACCCAGGCAAATGACTGCCAAACCAACTAGAATGACGGTGATTTGCACAAAACCAACTACCGGGCTGCTATTAAGCCAGATCCATTCCGGCTTGGCGCCGATGAACAGGATAACGAGCCCACTGAAACTAATCACCAGTCCAACGTTTACGTGTTCTATGGTTATATTGTGGCTTTTGGTTTCAGCAGGGAGTTCATCATTGTTCATGCTGGCAGGTTTCTCCTCAATGTTCTGATCCAGTTTCCACCCATTATGGCACTAATATCGTTTTCTGAATATCCACGTGCCTGGAGCAGAGGTACAACCAGTTGCAAATCAGCGATTGTGTCTAATCCTTCGGGTATCTGTTGCAGTCCAAATCCGCCATCAAAATCAGTACCAAAACCTACATGGAAGGCGTTGCCAGCTTTTTGGCATATGTAATCCATTTGTGCCGCAACCATATCAATTGAACAATCGCTGCGTGAGTCCTTGTTTTTCCAGCCTTGAATAAGAAAGCGGTTAAAGGGTACGATTCCAATTACCCCATTGCGCTGCAAAATCCCTTCTATTATTTCATCGGTTAGGAATCGATTCATAGTGCCGTTTTTGACCTGTTTGAGAGCATTAGCGTGACTTGCAATCACAGGCCCTTCATAAAGGTCAAGAGCCTGTAGTGCGGCTTCCCATGCCATATGACTCAAGTCAAGCGTGAAGCCAAGTGGTGCCATAGCCTCAAGCAGTTCACGACCTTCGTTGGTCAGCGGGCCAGGTTCGCGTGTTCCACCGCAAAAGCGGGTGGCCATCCATGCCGGGCCAATGATTCGTACTCCACGATCCCACCATTCTTCCAATTCATCAATATTGCGTACGCCATCTGCACCTTCCATTAATGTGACCAGTCCGGTAGGGGCAGGCTGATCTGCCACATCCCACTTCGCAAGCAGGGCTTCTAATTCGGCTTTAGTACGAATGGGGGTAAATTTATCAGGATGTTTGTCAAACATTCGCTCATAGGCATCCAGGTGCCCGCTATATACTTTGTAGGCCTCCTGGGTGTTGGCATATACCTGGGTATCCCACTCGGCAACTTTTACGCGAGCAGGCGCGGCGAACAGAGTGGCAAAAACAACAGCAATATGTCCGCGCTGGTATTCCTGCCAACTAATGGTTGTGTCACCGTTATTTTCAATGATGTAACTGCCATTTTCGCGCTGGCGGGTTTCTGCAATAGACTGGCTGTAATCACGCCCAAAAGTGAGCATGTTCCACGCCAGATCCTGGTGCGCGTCCACGATAAGATGGGTCATGTTTTTTCTACCGTCTTTGAAAGAAAGATAATGGAGAAATATAAAGAGAGCGCACCGGTTGGTGCGCTCTCTGGTTGGACGTTTTATTCTTGTTCGTCTTGCGGGGCGTCTTCCGGAGCGAGCTCTGCAGCCAGGGCTTTCATATCCATGTCTGCGTAAGCTCCTGAGTCTACTTTTCGCAGGCTCAAACCGATACGTCGCTGGTCTTCGTCGATACGGATGACGCGCAAAGTTAGCACATCACCTTCTTTGACGGATTCCTTTGGATGGTTGATGCGGTTCTCGCTTAGTTCGGAAATGTGGATAAGACCTTCCACATCGCCATCCAACCGGGCGAAAGCGCCAAACTTGGTCAGGCGGGTGATGCTGCCTTCAACAAGCTGGCCAACTTTGAACTTGGCAACTTTTTCATTCCACGGGTCACCCTGAAGAGCACGGATGGAGAGACCAATACGTTTCTTCTCTTTATCCACGCTGATGACTTTGACTTTAACTTCCTGGCCAACTTCCAATACTTCACTGGGGTGTTGGACACGTTCCCAGGAAAGCTCAGAAAGGTGGACAAGTCCATCTGCACCGTTGACGTTAACAAAAGCGCCAAAGTCGGCCACTGATGTGACACGGCCTGTATAAGTCTGGCCTTCTTCCAAACCCTCAATCACACGTTCCTTGAGAGACTGGCGGCTTTCCGGGTTGGCAGCGCGTTCAGAAAGGATCAGGCGGCGGCGGGCACGGTCCACTTCAATAATACGGACACTAATGGTTTCGCCGATCATCTTAGCCCAGCGGTCGGGGGTATCCCCTTGAACAAGGCTGCGACGCGCCATACTGATCTGAGATGCAGGGATGAAGCCGCGCAGACCGTGAACGAGAACGATCAGACCGCCCTTGTTATAGCCATCGATTTTGCCCTCAAAGGCTTCGCTGCTTTCCTGCATCTTCTCTACTACTTCCCAGCCCATTGCTTCTCGGGCTCGGACGTAAGAGAGAACGACGTTCCCGTTTTGGTCTTCTGGGTTGATAACGTAAACGGGAATTTTCTGCCCAACCGTCAATGCTTCGCGATCTGAGGCAGGAATCTGCTCGAGTTCCCGACCCATAATCACGCCTTCGGATTTAGATCCGACACTGACTAAAATCTGGGAGGCTGAAATGCTGGCTATTACACCCTGGCGAATTTCACCTTGAATGGGAAATTCCAACCCGGCGTCTTCGGACCGCATGAGACTTTCCATCGTTTCATGGTTCTCATTCTGGAACTGCTCATCGCGGCCCCCTTGCCCCTGAAGGGCGTCCTGTTCATCAATCATAACTAAATTGCTCCGATACAAAGAGATTAGTCTGAATTATACAGGCGAATGCCCCAGTTGACAATACTAAAAGATAAAATGAAGTAGACAGAACAGGTGACAAACATCTCATGAAAGAATTGACAACACTGATTTGTTTTTTCGGGAAGATTATGTCTTGCTCAGTAGTATAATTTTGCTCGAGGAAACGTTATGCCTAATATCTATCCATTTACCGCAATTGTTGGCCAGACGCGTATGAAACGCGCCTTGATACTAAATGCTGTTGATACCCGCATTGGCGGGGTTCTAATCCGTGGCGAGCGTGGTACTGCCAAATCGACCGCGGCCCGCGGTCTGGCAGCCCTGCTGCCCAAGGTGCGCGCGGTAAAGCAGTGCCGCTTTGGTTGCGACCCTGATAATCACACGAGTTGGTGTACAGAGTGTAAGGAGCGCTCCTTGATCACCCAGGAGCTTCCATATGATGTGCGGCCAATTCCTTTTGTTAACTTGCCGGTTTCTGCTACCGAAGACCGCGTGGTAGGCACCCTTGATATTGAGCAAGCCATTCAGAAAGGTGAGCGGCACTTTGAACCGGGTGTGCTTGCCAATGCCAACCGGGGGCTGCTGTATATTGATGAAGTTAACCTCTTGGATGATCATGTGGTCGATTTACTGCTTGATTCTGCTGCGATGGGTATGAATATTGTGGAACGCGAAGGGATATCTTTTTCGCACCCGGCGCGTTTCATCTTAGTCGGCACCATGAACCCTGAAGAAGGGGATCTTCGTCCGCAGCTTTTGGATCGCTTCGCTTTTTCAGTGGATATTACGGGTATACGTGATGCGCGCGAACGCGTGGAGATCATGGAGAATAATATTGCTTTCGAAGCCGATCCAGTTGCTTTTCGCCAGGTATTCCTTCAAAAGGAAGAAGAATTATCACATCAGATCGAAATGGCGCGCAAGCTGGTTGCCAGGGTCACGTATTCAAAGCGCGATCTACTTTCAATTGCGGCCTTGACATCTTCGTTGAATGTAGACGGCCACCGCGCAGATCTGGTAATTTTGAAAGCCGCTCGCGCTCAGGCAGCGTTTGAAGGCCGTACAGCTATTACCGATCATGATATCGCTCTGGCTGCTGAGTTGGCTTTACCGCATCGAATTAAACGAGGACCTTTTTACCAGGCTCAAATAACAGCAGAACAACTTCAAGAACGCATCGAGAACCTTGTAGGGCAGTCTACTGAAGGTGAACCTGGCGAAGAATCGCAAGATCAAAACGACGCACAGGAAAAAAAAAGTCGATCGTAGAAGATCGGATTGATGACGATACGCAATCGTCCACGTCAGAGCCCGCCCGCCAGGACGTGTTCGCTTCCCAGAATGCAAATTGGTGGGATGGCGGACAAAAAGTCAAGACGGGCGAAACTTTTGCCCCCCGCAAGCTCGACACCCCGTTGGATAAATTAACCCGCAAGAATGCCGGTCGACGTTCAGAGACCCATACCGACCGCAAGCGCGGGCGCTATGTTATGGCTCGTCCAGCCAACGGTAGTACTGATATCGCCTTCGATGCCACCTTCCGCGCTGCAGCACCTTTTCAAATCAATCGCAAAGAGCAGCGCAAGAAGGTCGCTTTTGCGATTGTTAAAGGCGATTTGCAGAAGAAAATCCGTGTAAAGCGTACTTCAAACTTGGTATTGTTCCTGGTAGATGCGTCCTGGTCTATGGCAGTGGCCGAGCGAATGAATGCAACCAAGGGTGCGATCTTATCTCTTTTAACAGATGCTTACCAGCGGCGTGACCGTGTAGGATTGATTGTCTTCCAAAAGGATCGTGCAACTCTGGTACTCCCGCCTACAAACAGCGTACAGCTTGCCCAACGCGCTCTTGTGGATATTCCTGTGGGCGGCAAGACGCCTCTTTCTGCCGGTTTGCTAATGGCTGCAGACGTTTTATTACGAGAGAAACATACCCATCCCGATGTGGAGCCATTGTTGATTGTGATGACCGATGGAGCCGGGAATGTATCTGTTGGCCCGCTGCCTCCACAGGAAGAATCATATCAGTTTGCCGAATTGATCGCCAATGGAAATGTCAGGAGTCTTGTGATCAACATGGAGCACGCTGCTTTTGACCAGGGGCTGGCCCAGCAACTGGCCAACCATCTGGAAGCGCCGTGCTTTGCATTAAGCGAAATAAAGGCAGAGAACCTTTATCAAACTGTCCGACAGGAAATGGGAAAATAAAATTTGCCTGGTTAAACATGAAGGTCCTACGAGAAATCCCGTAGGACCTTCATGTTTAACTAATATGTTATCAATTCTGGCGGTAGGTGTTTAGAATGCGGACCGCTGATCCACACCTGATTTTCTTCAAAGCGGAATTTGACAATTGCACAATTGGCCAACAACAGGCCACGTATAAATTGTACGCAGTGATACATGGATTTTGTGTTAATCGGTTGGCCGATCATAACCATGCGCCACCAGAATGCTCGGGTAAACAAGCCATGACTGAATATCACAATTTCTGTGTTTTGCTGCTGAATAATCAATTCCCGCACTACTTCTATTCGTTGGATCAACTCAGCAAATGATTCAGCGCCACCACCATCATTATATTGTGGATCGTTACGTTCCCAATAAGCATGGGCAGATGGCGTGCGTTCTTCCCCGGTTGTACCATTCCAATTGATAGGGTTCATGTAGGTAAATTCCTGCACAGGCCAAACGGTTTGGAGAACCTTGGGAAAACGATCTTTGAGTGGCTGTGCGCTGCTTTGTGTGCGCGAAAAACTGGATGTGACGATCAAACCTGGGGCTGTTTTAATTGTAGTGCTTACCAATATGGATTGTTCACGCCCCATCTCCGTGAGAGGAACACTCGAAGGGTGTTCTGTGGGATGCCCGGCGTTTGAGATGCTCTGCGCATGCCGTATAAAAGTAACACAGCTCATCGTTTGCTGCCAATAAATTCAGCAGATGAATTGCGAGGTTTATTCATCGCCGTGATTGAAGTGTTGGAATAACTGCCAGATAATAAAGACGTGTAGATATTTTCATATTGTTTCAATGTGTTTTCCATGCCGTGGTACCAGGCTTTTTCCTGGCTGGCTTTCCCCATAGCGGGCCAACGTTCCGGGTGGTCGGCGAGCAAAGCCATACTGCAAGCAGCATCTTGTGCGTCGCCAGGGCGAAACAGGTAGCCATTGACGCCATCCGAGACAAGTTCAGGCAAAGCCACGGCATCGGCAAGTAACACCGGACGGCCACATGCCATCGCTTCCAGCGAAGCAATGCTCAATAATTCGGCTTCGCTTGGCATGCTGAAGATGTCGACACAGTTTAACAGTATTGGCAAATCTTCTCCAGAAACAAAGCCCAAAAAGCGTACCTGCTCACCGAGATTCAATTCTTCAACAAGAGCTTGCAGCCTTTGCTGGGCTGCCCCGTGCCCGGCGATGGCGATCTGAATGTCATCGCGCTTTAGAAGGTTTATTGCGTGCAGCAGTACGTCCAACCGCTTTTCCTTATCAACCCGGCCAACAAATAGGAAAACCTTGCGTGCAGGATCAAGACCAAAACGAAGCAGATTGGCGGTACGATCCAGGTCCGGTTGCAGAGTGAATCGATTTAGGTTGATTCCACACGACACGGGAAAAACTGGCACGCGCAAGCCCTGCGCTCGCAGCAAAGCCGCCGAAGCTTTGGATTGTGCTGTAACAATTTCTAACTGGTTGTAGGTTTCAAGCATCCAACTCCACATAATCCGGTGGTAAATGGGTTTTATGTTGGAAATAATCGGAACATACGCTGCCAGATTCTCAGGCATAAAGTGGTTGGTGCCGACCAACCTGTGCCTCATGCGGTGCGCCACTTGTACAACATCCCGGCTTAGAGGAAAGTGATCCTGGATGTGAACCACTTCAGGATTGAAGTTGAGTAAAATCCTCTCAATTTCCTTTTGTGAAAACAACGAGAAGTAACTACCTGCATGGAGCATATTCAGATTGGTGGATTTGATTGCCTCAATATGTACATTATCCATCGTTGTCTGATATGGGCTACCTTTTTCAGAGGGGAAGATGGAAAGAACTTCATGTCCCCGTTCGGCTAATCCTTTAGTCAGATTTTCTGTGAAGACGGCCTGTCCATTTAACGCAGGATATTGGACAGTCCCTGCAATGAGAATACGCATTTTTTACTTCCTTCTATGTTAATAGTGCGCTTAATCTTATCCTCGGTTTTCCACATACTCGGCATCACTTTCGCGAAGAATGCGGCGGCTTATCCATACGATGAAAAGGATAAACAAAATTGAGGCGCCCAGAATAAAATATTCCAAACCTTGTTCCACACGTTTGATAGCTTCTGTACTGTAATAACCGATTAATACCAATCCGCCGGTCCAAATGATTTCTCCGCCAAAGACTGCCGGGAACCAGCTGCGCCAACGGGCTTTCACCAGGCCAGCTGCGATCAATGAAGGAATCATCAAACTCATCGATAGTTTGGCAAAGAATAATACCTTTATCGCATGTTTGTTAATAATGAATTGCATGTGTTCGATGCGGTTGCGGTTGATACCGGTGCGCTCGCCCAGGTGATAAAGCCATTCAATCTTACCCATATATCCAATGGCGTACCAAAGAGTATCAGCTGTCAGATTACCTGCTGTTGCGGCTAAAAAAACGAGTTGTGGACGCATCGCACCAGCAGATGCTGCCGCAGCGCCCAATAATGTGGCTATGGGACCTTCTACTGCCACCAACAGTGCCAATGCTAAATACGACCAGTAACCCCATTCCGGGATCTGACCATTTTTAAAGAGCAGGATGAATTCTTGCCATAAATTAATCCAGGCATTCACACGTGTTTTGTTCCTTTTCAATCTACGTAGTTTAGTCGATTAAGTTGTTCCTAACCAATAATATCCATAGATTTCAATAGATTATCGACAATTTCTACACAATTTGACCCGGTTCGGGGAAGGAATTTAGAATTGCACTGTTTGATTGGCAGCCAAACGGTCATCTAATCCTGGCGGGCGATAATCCAATGACTGGTGTCTGAAGTAAGTGTTGTATAACTCGGCGTAGTGACCAGCTTGCTTTAGCAAGTCCGTGTGACTGCCCTGTTCGATGATGGCACCTGTGCGCATGACTACGATTCTGTCAGCGGCTTTGACTGTTGACAGCCGGTGCGCTATCAGGATGCTGGTAGTGTTAATCAGAATGAGGTTGAGTGCCTGCTGGATTTGCCATTCAGTGAATGGGTCGATGCTGGCGGTGGCTTCATCAAGAACAAAAATGGCTGGTTTTTGGACCAAAACGCGCATAAGTGCTACAAGTTGGCGTTGGCCCATCGAAAGCCGCGCCCCTCGCTCGCCCACCTCAGTTTGTAAGCCATTGGATAAGGTTTCCAGCCATTCTCCGTCACCAATCCGTCGTGCCATGCTTGTGATCGCAGTATCGTTAGCATTTGGGGCTGCGTAACGGATGTTTTCGGCCACTGTACCCGAAAAAAGGAATGGCACTTGAGACACGATCCCAAGCTGTCGGCGGTAATCT
>JBBRWF010000017.1:0-19323 GCA_038249405.1 Anaerolineales bacterium | reverse complement strand
ATGCCAGCGGCAAGGCCATTGTCATCCAGGCCGTGGACCTGGGCAACGGCAATACCAATATTAATATTCGATTTGAAGATATGTAACAGCCAGGATGTTTATACGAAACGTCCCGAATGTTTTTGAGCAGACAGGTCGAAAGTCAGAAACCTTTGGGACGATGATAATAGCCCAACTTGCGTGTTTATGATTTAACAGGGAATTTCAATGCTCAATCTCAATCTTGTCCAGCAAGCAACAACATTGAGATTGGGCAATATTAATCTATTGCTGCCTGGGCTACCAAGGGCATAAAATGTCAATAGTAGGCTAATGAACGCTTTAACCTCCCATTCAATCTGGTGGGTAACTTGCCCGCAGATGTTCAACTGAAGCCTGCATAAGTTTTTCAAGCACAGATAAATCTACCTGCGAAAGCCTTTTGATGTATAGGCAGCCCTTTCCTCTAGTGATTTTCCCAAGCTGAGCTGCCAATTTTTCATATTCCTCGAATCCGCCCATGATATACAGCGAGATATTCTGCTTGCGCAGAGAAAAAGCTATCAACATCCAATCCCCTCCCTTGCCGCTGGCGTATTTGTAATGATAGTTGCCAAATCCAACAATACTTGATCCCCACATTTGCGGTTTTGAGTTTGTGGCCCTCTCCATCATTTCAGCGATTGTCTGGCAATCCTGGCGGCTCTGTTCATCCTGGATGGCGTTGAGGAAATCTTCAACAGAAGCCTGGGTGGGTTTTGTTTTTAACTCGGCCATTCAATTCTCCTTTTTTACTGATAAAGAATAGCGATAAAGGTTGAAAACTAGCCTGCCGGTTTTTTGAGGAAGGTAATAGCCCAGGTGTGCGCTCGGCTGTTGTTATAACATTTTCGCCTCGCGCCAGCCGCGCAGCGAATTGATCAGGAATATCTTCTCACAGCGCGGCAGGTCGGCGTGCGTAAGCACCTGCTCGCGGATTTCGCCTTTTGCCAGAAGGTTTGCGCGCAGCGTGCCGGGCAGCACTCCGCTGTCCAGCGGGGGTGTAATGAGCCGCCCGTTCAACAGTACTACCAGGTTACCAATAGTTGACTCGGTCAGTTCACCGCGCTCATTGGTGAACAAAACATCATCACAATCTGGCTGTTCCCGGCGGGCCTGGTCGTACACTTCACGTCGGGTAGTCTTATGATATAAGAATACATTCCATGAATCAATGGGGGATTTTGCCAGCCGCAACCGTACCAACCGCCCGGATGTATCCTCGGTAAACGCAAAGTTTTCGATCGTGATATTTCCGCCGCGCACAAGCAGCAGACGCACACGCTGCAAGCCGGGTTCAAATTCTTTGGCGGCCTGTCTCAGGGCATTTTCAACCTGTCCGCGTTCAAAAGGATAAGCAAAGTAAATTGCGCTCCCTTCCAGCCGTCGCAGGTGCTCGTTTAACAGCGTGTAGCCAATGTCTGGTTCCCAACGCAGGGTTTCCAGCAGCGAAAATTCCGGGTGTTTGATGGTCAAGACCTGTGCCTTTAGCAGCGCCTCGGCGTATTCATCTTTCGAAGTCGAATCCCACACAATCCCGCCGCCTACACCATATTCAGCCTGTCCGCTGGCTTTCTCAATCACCAGGGTGCGGATGCCCACACTGAACTGCGCCCGCCGTCCCGGTGCCAGGTAACCAATCGCGCCGGTGTACACCTGCCGTGGAGTGTTTTCCAACTCAGCAATGATCTGCATGGTACTGACCTTGGGCGCCCCGGTAATCGAGGCGCATGGGAACAGCGCCCGCAGCAGATCGACAAAAGGCGCTCGGATTTCGGCGGTCACGCCCGAGGTCATCTGCCATAAGGTGCGGTAGCGTTCGGCCACGAACAGTTCTGGTACGCGCACGCTGCCAGTTTCGGCAAGACGCCCCAGGTCATTGCGGATCATGTCCACGATCATCACGTTTTCGGCGCGGTTTTTTATGGAAGCCTGCAGCCAGGCCGCTTGCTCTTCGTCATCTGCCAGCCAGCGCCCGCGTTTGACGGTGCCTTTCATTGGACGGCAAGTCACGCTGTTGCCCCGCATCCTAAAAAACAGCTCCGGCGAAGCCGAGCAGATCAGGTGTTCACCGGTATCCAGGTAGGCCGAATACCCCGCGGCCTGGGCTTTGACCATATCACTAAATAAAGTGCGCGCCGAACCGCTGAAGGTATTTCGCAGTCTGAAGGTGTAATTGACCTGGTAGGTGCGGCCCTGCGCGATCCTTTCTTTGACACGCGTTATACAGGCGTTGTACGTTTCGCGGCTGACGGTGGGTTTCCAATCCCCCAACTGATAAGGTCCGTCTTCAGCGGGCAGCTCCAGGGTGCGGCGCGGCTCGGAATACAGCCCGAACCACAGCATCGGGAAGCCCGTCGCGGGCTGCACTGTCAGGGCATTATCGAAGGCTGGAGCGGCTTCGTAACTTATATAGCCCGCTGCGTACCAGTTATTTTCATTGACAAGTTGTTCAATCTCCCCCAGGGCTGGCAGCACTTCAAAGAGCTGTGTGGCGCTGATAATCTGGTGCGGATTTTCAAAGTGCAGCCAGGCCGAACCCTCTGCACCTCGTTCCAGATCGTGAATGATGACAGGGTTTGCAGGCTGCATACCGTAGCTCAGGAAAAATCGAGAATGGCCTGGACAATGCGCTCGGAGGCATGTCCATCCCCGTAAGGGTTGGCAGCTTGCGCCATTTTTGCATGTTCCGCCGGGTCATCCAGCAGGCTTCGCGCTGCTGAAATGATATCGGCTGTCTCGGTGCCCACCAATCGCACGGTCCCGGCGGCGATGCCTTCGGGTCGTTCAGTGGTGGCGCGCATGACCAGCACTGGCACACCAAAGCCTGGGGCTTCCTCTTGAATGCCACCTGAATCGGTCAAGACCAGCGCGGCTTTCTTCATCAAGTGCACCATCGGCAGGTAGTCCAGCGGTGGAACCAGCGTGATGTGCGCGGATTGCTCTTCCAGACGTGGGTAGACCACATTCTTGACATTCGGGTTAAGATGTACCGGGTAGACAATCTGGATTGCATCGCCGTAGATCTTTGCCAGACCGTTGAGCGCGTCGCAAATATTTTCCAACGGCTTGCCGAAGTTCTCACGCCGGTGGGCAGTCACCAGGACCAGCTTGCGTTCGCCAAAGGATTCCAGCAGTTGCAAAATCTCTGCCGGGGCAGGTTTGGCAGATGCCTGCCGCAGCGCGTCTATCACCGGGTTACCGGTGACGCGGATGTGCTCGGCCGGAATGTTCTCTTTTAGCAGGTTTTGTCTTGACAATTCGGTGGGTGCAAAGTGCAGGTCTGCGGCAGCCCCTGCCACCATGCGGTTGATCTCTTCGGGGAAGGGCTGGAACTTGTCACCGGTGCGCAGCCCGGCCTCCACGTGCCCGAACTTGATGCGGTTGTAATAGGAAAGTAAGGCGGTCGCCATGACGGTGGTAGTGTCGCCCTGGGCAAGCACCCAATCTGGCTTAAGGTCCTTCAAGACCGGGTCGAGGTGGGTGAAAATGGCGGCGGTGATCTGCGCCAGCGATTGGTCAGGCTGCATCAAGTCGAGGTCAACATCCGGTTTCAACTCGAACAGATTCAGCACCTGGTCGAGCATTTCGCGGTGCTGGGCGGTGACGCACACCAGGGACTTAATGCCCGGGGTTAGCGCCAGTCGCTGCACAACGGGGGCCATTTTGACCGCCTCGGGGCGTGTGCCGATCACTGAAAGTACACGGATGGGTTTTGTCATGGCTGCTCGTTTTAGATGAATTTCAACCGGAAGGCCGCGATTGCCACCATGCGCAGCAACAGCACGCCGTGCCGCCAGCGGTCGATGTTGGTCGAGCCGTAGGTGCGGTCCTGGTAGCGGATCGGCAGGTCAACGATTTTTAAGTTCTGTTTAGCGGCGCCAAAGATCAGGTCGTAATCGCCAAATGGGTCAAACTCGCCAAAGTAGGCGCGGTTGGCTACAATGCGTTCATAGTGATGTTTGCGCAGAACTTTTGTGCCGCACAGAGTGTCTTTGATCGGCTGGCCGATCAACCAGGAAAAAGCAAGGCTGAAGAATTTGTTGCCCAGCAGGTTCAGAAAGCGCATGGCCTGTTCCTGCATCGGGTATACCAGGCGTACACCGTTGATGAATTCGCCCTTACCGCTGGACAGCGCCGCGTAAAAGCGCGGCAGTTCTTCTGGGCGCACGGTCAGGTCGGCATCCAGGATCATCAACACCTCGCCTTTGGCCTGGTCAAACCCTACGCGCACCGCATCTGCCTTACCCTTGCCGGGCTGGGTGAACAGGCGCGCATCCCATTCTGGGTGATTGCGGATGGCCTGCTCGATGGTTGCGTAGGTATCATCTTTGGAGTGACCTTCCACAAAGATCAGTTCCGTGTGGCTGCCCATCTTTGGGATGCGCTGGAAGGCTGCTTCGATATTGCCTGCTTCGTTGCGCGCCGGGATGATCACGCTGACCGAGAGCGCTTCTGGTTCTGTCTGCGGCTGTGGGCGGGCGATCAGGATGTTGGTCCAGGCCATTGGGTTGAAGGGCCAGACCTTGACCAGGATTTTATTAAACAATTCGCGCAGCAGTGGGATGGGTAGTGGGAGTAAAATCTCGCGCTGGCGCCGGATGACCTCAAACCCGGCCAGGTGCAGCAGGTTTTCGGTATCTTCAGGGGTCAGCCAGTTTTGTGGCAGAAGGCGGTTGGCCAGCCCAAACGCCCCGGCCAGGCCCAGCATGGGTTGGTAAACGCGGCTGTAAAAGTTGAGGATCACGCGTGTATCCGGTTTGCACAACGGTCGGAGTTGCTCCAGCACCGTTTGTACATCCCAGACATCGTTAACCAGGTCGGATAGAATTAATACATCAAACTGGCTGCCGGGCTGCAGGTCATGCGCGTCCGCCTGGATGAAGCTCAGCTCCGGGTGGCGCTGCCGTGCTAGAGTAAGCATCTTTTCTGAGAAGTCAATGCCCACGCCGCGCGCCGGGGCAACCGCCTTTAGCAGGTCGCCGCTGCCGCAGCCGATTTCCAGCACATCCAGCCCTGGTGGAACCAGCAACCGGTAGATTTCGTTTAGCCGCCGGTGATATTCGCGGTTAAAAAAAGTTTCGCCAGCGTTGGTGGCACCCAAATGTGCCGCAGTCTTTTTCCGGGCCAGCTTGTCCCAGTGAGATTGCCGCAAGTGATTGTGTTCAGCGCGCGAGCTGATGCGAATGGTGGACATATCTTGAAATTATACTCGTGGAAATCCTGTTGGTTTTTGTTTGATGCGCAGCAGCGCAAAAGCGCACAATGCGGTCAGCAGTCCAAACCCCAGGTTAAGCGCAAAACCCATGCGCAGCCCGCCCAGTTCGCTGAAGATGCCCACCAGCCAGGGTCCAAGCATTCCGCCCAGGCCTGCGAATGTGAACAATAAGCCCAGAATAGTGTTCATATTCTCTTTGTGTGCATCTGACGCGGCGGCGGTGATGGTGGGAAAGATAATGGAAAGGAAAAAACCGCTGGCGGGCAGCAGAAAGGCAAACTGTGCCGGTCCGAATAGCGATAGACCAACGCAGGCGCTGGCGCACAGAGAGGTTATCAGGATGGATTTAAGATACCCCACGCGTCCCACGAAAAAGCTGCCCACGAAGCGTCCCACCATCATCAGGCCAAAATACAATGAGAGCGCCTGGGTGCTTTGTGCCACGCTTTGACCGTGTTCCCTTTGCAAAAATTCAACAATCCAGGATGAAATCCCCAGTTCAATGGCAACATATAGCGTGATGGCAGCGTAATACCACAGCATTTCGCTGGAAAAGGCGGTCTTGCCGATGTGTCTGAAATCAAGTTTTTCTCCTGCTGCGGATTGTTCTTCCTTCTTTGGAAAGCGCACCAGTGAGAAAATGATGATCAGCAAAACAATGAATACCAGGTCCCAACGGTAAACCGTGCGCCAGGAAAAACTTGCTGTGAGCAGCACACCGGCATAAAGTGGCGCCAGGGTGGATCCCAAACCGTGCAGGACGGCCATCAGGTTCAGGTAGCGGCCCTTATCGTGGGCATGTAGTTCAACGATCAGCGCATTGCAGCCCAATTCGAGCGAGCCCATGCCAAACCCCAGTACAAGCATGCTCAGGGTCAGCAGGGCTGGTGATGTAAAGCTGCTGTAACCGGTCACACCCACTGCCAGACAGACCCCCGCCAATACCAGCACGAACTTTTGCCCCACTTTATCCGCCAGCATACCGGTGCTCAGCGTGGCCGCCATAAAACCGATGTAAGCGCCCAGCAGGATGGTGCCGCCCAGCGCGTAGTTGAATTTCAGGTCAGTCAGCAATGCTGGCAGGGTCGGACCTTTCAGGTTATCGCTGAACCCAAATACAAAGAAGGCAAAGAACGCCCCGGCAGTCAGCAGCCAGATGGTATTTTTGGAATTGTTGGTCATGCGAATCTTTCGCTAACGAATTTGAGTTTTTCCAATCCCTGAAAGCCCTCGCCGCCTTCGTGATTGTTGAACTGCCAGATGCGCATGTCTTTTGCCCCGGCATAGTGGTTGTACGCGGCAAACACTGTCGATGGTGGGCAAATGGTATCCATCAGCCCCACTGAAAAAAGCGCGCTGGCCCTGGCGCGCGCGGCAAAATTCATACCGTCGAAATAGGTCAGCGTGTTGAATACGCTTTCAATATGTCCTCGGTGGGTTTTGCAAAAGCGCGCGATTTCATTGTATGGGTCGCTGTCGACCAGCTCTACAGCGCGTCGGAAATGGCACAGGAACGGCACATCCGGCATTGCCAGGGCAATATCGGGCATCAAGGCGGCCGCGGCCAGTGTAATTCCTCCGCCCTGACTGCCGCCGGTGACTGCGATCCGGTTTTTATCCACCGCGCTGTGACTTCGCGCGGCTTCCACCGCCCGCACGGCATCAGTAAACACGCGCCGGTAATAATAGGTTTCCGGGTTGAGCACGCCGCGCGTCATAAAACCGGGGATCTGCGGGTTGCCGCCTTGCAGTTCGGGGTCGGGAGTGTCACCGCTGCGCCAGGTGGAACCCTGGCCGCGCGTGTCCATTACAAAATGGGCGTAGCCCGCGTTAGCCCACCCCAGCCATTCGTGCGCAAGTCCGCGCCCACCTCCGTAACCGATGTATTCGACCACGCACGGCAATGCATCTTGCGCGCCCCTGGGCAGCACAAACCAGCCCTTGATCGGCTGGCCTCCAAAGCCATTAAAGGTCACATCAAAGACATCTACCAACTTCATGCCCGTTTCCACAAGGGTAAAACGCGCCTCCAGCGGGTAGGCGCGGGCTTCCGCCAGGGTGCGGCTCCAGAAGGCGTCAAAATCAGCGGGTTCAGTCCGTTCGGGCAGGTAGGTTTTCAGTTGTTCAAGCGGCAAGTCAAAGAGCATGGTCAATCCCTTTCTAGTGCATTGAGTTTGAATATCTCATCGATAGTCCAGGCCACACCGTCCTCATCATTGCTGGGTGCGACCCATTTTGCGATTTTATGCAGCGCTGGCACGCCGTTCTGCATCGCAACAGGCAGACCGGCGAAACGCAGCATCTGGTAGTCAATTTCCTGGTCGCCAATCGCGGCTACCTCATTTGCTTGCAGGCTGAAGTACTCGCATAATGCGCTCAGCGCACTGCCCTTGTTGACACCATCCGCGGTCAGGTCAATATACTGGATACCGGAATACACCTGGTGAATGGATGGGCATTCGGCCCGCAAGATTTTTTCCGCTCTGGCCAGCACGCTCAACTCAGCACTGATGGTGGTTTTCAGCAGCGGACGGTCAAAGTCTATTTCGGGTTCATACGAACGGATGCTTTTGTGGGCCTCCTTAACAGTCAGCGGATCCATGATCTCATTCATTGAATCCGGGCCAAACCAATAGGGGTTTCCGTTTAGCGGTTCGGCAATCAGGCCCACATCCTCATTCTGGCGGGAAAAATCGATCACACGCAGCAATTCATCGTGGACGTGGAAACTCCAGGCGTGGATGGTCTCGCCTGTCAGACCGGGTCGCACCAGCGCACCGGCTGAACATATGTAAGGAAGGTCCATATCCAGGGTTTCGAGTGCGATTTCTGCACCTCGCCGCCCGCGTCCGGTGACGATTACCGGCTGCAGGCCGCTGGCAGCTGCGTTTGCCACTGCCTCACGCACGCGCGGACTGACCTGTCGCGCGGAGTTGTACATGGTGCCATCCAGGTCGATGGCAATTAATTTGATCATTGATAAAACCTTTCGGATATTAAAATCCCCCAATCCTACCACATTACGCAACCAATAATTCACCTGAACTGCCTGGTTGTGATTGGCTTTTACCCATAAAGTCTCATTCAGCCTACCCTGCGTTATAATGGAAGCATGGAAGAGCGTTTACAGAAAATAATGGCAAATGCCGGGCTTGGTTCCCGGCGGGATTGTGAAGAATATATTGTCGCCGGTCGCGTGCGGGTCAATGGCGCAGTGGCAGTCATTGGTCAAAAAGCAGATCCGGTAGTTGATACAGTCACTGTGGATGGCCGGGCGATCAAGCCGGCAGAGCAAAAAATTTACATTGCTCTGCATAAGCCGAAATATGTACTTTCCACCGTGGATGCCGAGCAGGGCGATTCGCGCCAGACCGTTCGCGGCTTGGTGAATGTGAGTGAGCGCCTTTACCCGGTTGGTCGTTTGGATTTCGAAAGTGAAGGTCTGGTACTGATGACCAATGATGGGGAACTGGCGCAAAAGCTGACTCATCCCTCGCACGGACATTCGAAGGAATACCGCGTTCTGCTGGCGCGCCAGCCCGATACAGAGCAGCTTGCCACCTGGCAGCGCGGAGTCGTCTTGGAAGATGGTTATAAAACCCAGCGCGCCGAAGTACGCATTGAGTCCCTGGCGGGTAAAGGTGCCTGGGTGCGCATTATCATGCGCGAGGGCCGCAAGCGTCAGATTCGTGAGATTGGCGCAATCCTGGCCCTGCCGGTTGTCCGCATTGTACGTATCCGCATTGGCAATTTGATGCTTGGCGAGTTGAAACCTGGCGAATGGCGATACCTGACCTCAACCGAGATTGTTGCGCTCAAGGAAGACCGCCCCGGTCTGCCGGCTTTCCCCGATATGACCCGCAAGTCTCCGGTAAATGCGCGCTCCAAAGACGCGCGGCGCCCTGGGCGCACCGCACCACCCACAGGAAATACCCGGCCCCCCGGACGCACTGCCCCACCCACTACTGATGGCAGGCCCACGATGCGCAGATCGCCAGCGGGTGAAACCGATCAACCTTCTGAGCGCAAGTCGCTCACTCGCAGAACTGGCAAGCCCTACGCACGCCGCACGCCATCGGAAGGAACCGACCAATCATCCGATCGCAAGTCGCCCCCTCGCGCAACCGGCAAGCCTTACGCGCGCCGATCACCGTCCGAAGCCGCTGATCAATCTTCTGAGCGTATGTCGCCATCCGCAGGAACCGGCAAATCCCCTTCGCGCAGATCCTCTTCTGAAGGAATAGACCGGCCATCTGAGCGCAGGACGCCATCTGCTGGAACTGGCAAACCCCCTTCGCGCAGATCCTCTTCTGAAGGAATAGACCGGCCATCTGAGCGCAGGACGCCATCTGCCGGAACTGGCAAACCCCCTGTTCGCCGCTCGCCACCCGCTGGAACTGGCAAACCCCCTGTTCGCCGCTCACCATCTGCCGGAACTGGTAGAACTGAACGCAGCGAGCACTCCGAAGACCGCCGTAAAAGGTCCGTTACTCCGCGCAAGCCCTCGGTTAGAAAACCCCGCTAGTTCTTACGTTTTGAGTGCGTCAAAACTTACTATTAAATCAAAAAAGCTGCCTCTTCTTACAGGCAGCTTTTTTCTTTGGATATTCTGCAATTATGACGAGCGCAGGTCTACTATTTCTTTGACCAACGGGGCGATGGCATTTTTGACTTCGTCCTCAGTCATGCCTTTGACTTTGAAGGTTACAATTTTATTGCTGGGGTTTTCGCCGGTAAATTGTCCAAAAGCCACAAAGTTGCCCTTCTTTTCAGCAATCGCTTCGGTGATGTGGGCCAGTTGACCAGGAGTGTCATCAATGAGTGCAGTGATGCGCACACCTGGCTCGCGGGCGCCGAGCAGTTCAAGGAACACTTTAAACAGGTCAGTTTCAGTAATGATCCCGATAACGCGTCCATCCCGCATAACTGGCAGACCACCAATTTTATTATCTGCCATAATACGCGCAGCCTGTTCGATGGGCGTGTCCTCGGTGACGGTCATTACGTTCTTACTCATCACTTCATCAACAGTCACTTTACTGAGCAGGTAATTCATTTCCCAGATGCTCAACGTAGTCACTGGCGATGGCGAAGCATTCAGCAGATCTTTGTCTGAGACGATACCGACCAGCCTGCCGTCCTTAACAACCGGAGCGCGGCGGATATGCTCTTTCTTCATTAATATAAGCGCATCAGTGATGGGCAGATCCTGGGTAATTGTGATAACGGGTTTCGACATGCGATCGCCAACAAGCATAGGTTTCTCCTTGAACTTGAAAAGTCAATGATTAAATTATACTCAGAACCGGCGTAAATTGCGCAGCTATCTGTAAGCAAAAATGGCGTTATAAGTCAGAGGTTTTTCCAGGCCGCTGACACCTGCTCTTCCGCAAATACTATTCTCCGAATTCTGTCAGGACCCGTGCCATGTGTCGCGCATGTTTGAGATACAGGTCAATCCGGATGTTTTCATTGGGTGCGTGCGCCCGTGTGTCCGGGTCACCCAACCCCGCAGTGGCGACAGGTAGATTCAATTCGTGTACGAAGGGATAATTGGGACCGCTGCCGCCCACCATCGGGATCAGCTCCATTTTTGATTCATACACTGGTTCAGCGGTTTCCACCACCAGTTTAATGAAGGGATGCTCCGGGTTGGTTCTGGCAGCCGGGCCGCCGCCTAGAAATTCCATCTGGATATCTGAAAACCCCTGTTCATCCAGGTGCTTCCGCAGCAGAGCCAGGCAGCGTTCAATCGTCTGCCCTTCCACAATCCGAAAATCAACCTTAGCCGATGCCTTGGCGGGTAAAACGGTCTTGGATCCCGCGCCCTGGTAACCGCTTGTCAATCCACAGATGGTGCAGGTGGGTTCAAAGACTTCAGCCATAACCAGATCGGTGCCGCCGGTTAGTCCGTGCAGAAAATTTTTGACCCCGAACTGGGCTTTATAATCCTCCGCCGGGTCGGGCTGCGCATCGAACAATTCACGGTCGCGCGCCGTTGGCGGGGTGATGCCGTCATACCAGCCGGGAATGCGGATTTTTTCATCCGGTCCTTTCAGCGTGTTCAGCGCCCAGACCAGGCGCCAGGCGGCATTGGGGAAAATCGATCCGCCCAACCCGCTGTGCACATCAATGCGGGCAGTTTCTACCCAGAGTTGTACATAGCAGATGCCGCGTAAGCCCAGGTATTGCATGGGGACTTCCCGCTGATCTACACCGCCAAATTCCCATATACAGGCATCCGCGGTCAGTTTTTCCTTGTTGGCGGAGATGAAGGCAGGCAAGTGCAGGCTGCCGGTTTCCTCTTCGCCTTCGATGATGAACTTGACATTGCAGGGCAGTTCGCCATGCAGGGCCAGCAGGGCATCCAGGGCAAGCAGGCGGCTGGTAATGTGCGCCTTATCGTCGCTTATGCCGCGCCCATAGATCTTCCCTTCCCGCCGGGATGGTTCAAAAGGCGGTGTTTCCCACAAATCCAGAGGTTCGGCTGGCTGAACATCATAATGATTGTAAAATAACAGCGTCTTGTTGCTGCGGCCTTTGAGTTCTGCCACCACCACAGGCGCACCGCCCGTGGGCAAGATCTCGACCGTGAATCCGCGTTTTTCAAGGATGCTTCCCACCAGGGCGGCACATTCCTGCATGCCCCAATTCTGGGCGCCAACGCTGGGTTGGCTTACCAGGGTGCACAATTCACTCAGGCTGTCTTCCAGATGATCAAGCACATAGGCATCTAATTTGGTGTAGTCATTCATGGTTGCATTCCCTTTGGTCTGGTTATTTCATGAATTGGGTAACCCAGTCGATGGAATAGTACCCCGCATAGGCGAAAAGTAACATTTTGACGATCTTGCCCAGAATGCACCACAATAAAAAGGTGCGTATCGGCATTTTCAGCGCTCCGGCAGCAATCCCGCCCAGGTCAAAAAAAGGGTTGGGAATGGCAGCCAATACAAAAAGGGTTGCCGGGCCGTATTTTACAATGTATGGGTGGATTTTGTTATAAATATCGCCGCGTTCAATGACTGCCTGCCCGCTGTAACCTGCCAGGTAGCCCGAAAGTTCACCAATTCCAGAGCCAATTCCGGCAACAATCCCGACGATCAGCGGGTTAAAAATTCCACCCATCGCAAAAACCACTGCCACTCCCGGAGCCGGGAGGATGACAGTGGCATTTGCAAGCAGTGAGATGATGAAAATTCCTGGATACCCGAAGGCCGCCAGTTCGCTTGCTTTATCGCGGATGCTGAAAATCCAGACACTGATAGCGACAACTGCCAGAAAACTGAGCACACGCAGCAGCGTGGTACGGCGTTCGGGTGTCAGGAAAGTCATTAATCATTTTCCTGGATGGTGATTGAATTGATTTTCACGCCAGGGTTGTCCGGGCGGCCAGGGTCGCGCTCCGGAATGGACATCAGCACTTTCAAACCGCCGGTGAGTTGCCCAAAGACTGTGTGCTTGCCATCCAGGTGCGGAGTCGGGACGTGTGTAATGAAGAACTGTGAGCCGTTCGTGCCAGGACCAGCGTTTGCCATCGAAAGAATGCCGGGCTTGCTGTGTTTAAGCGTGGGGTGGAACTCGTCTGCGAACCGGTAGCCGGGGCCGCCGCGTCCAGAGCCTGTGGGATCGCCGCCCTGCGCCATGAAGTTGCCGATCACGCGGTGGAAAATCGTGCCGTCATAATACCCTTCGCGCGCCAGGAACACAAAATTATTGACAGTTTTTGGGGTTTTGTCCGCGAATAGTTCGATTACCATGTCGCCGTTATCAGTTGAAATGCTGGCTGTATATTTTTTCTTTGGATCAATGACCATTTCGGGCGGGGTCGACCATTGTTTGGGTTCCATTTTTTTCTCCTGTGATTGATTATTGAAAGTAGACTAACGATTAATTCAGCATTGCTTCAATACGCGCCGCAACCATATCCAGCGCAGCCGGGTTGTAGCCCCCTTCGGGGATGATGACATCTGCATAGCGTTTGGATGGCTCCACGAACTCCAGGTGCATGGGCCGCACGGTTTTCATATATTGCTTGATGACAGATTCGGGTGTGCGCCCGCGTTCTGTAATATCGCGCTGCAGCCGCCGGATGAAGCGCAGATCAGAATCTGTATCCACGAAAAGTTTGAGATCAAAAAGTGGGCGCAGTTCCGGCTCGGCAAAGATCAGAATGCCTTCGACCACGATCACGCCGTGTGGAGTGATCGAAATGGTTTTTTCTGTTCGGGTGTGGTTCGAGAAGTCATAGACCGGTAATTCAACAGGGTTTCCATTCCTGAGTTCAATGATGTGTTTGGCGAGTAGTTCGGTTTCCAGCGAATTGGGATGATCAAAATTAACTTCTGCTTTTTGCGCAGGTGGCAGCCCGCTTAAATCCTTGTAATAAGCATCATGCGGCAGGTAGGCGATGCGGTCTGGACCCACCCGGTTAAGAATTTCCTGGGCTACAGTTGTTTTGCCGGAACCGGACCCCCCGGCAATACCAATGATCAGTGGAAGTTTTCTGTTGGTCATATCTGGATTATACCCGCTCACAGTTTGGACCGGGGTCCGTCGCTGGTCATGTAAGCTAGAGCCACAGTGCCTGGCCCAACGTGAGCGCCTATCGCCGGGCTCAGCTCAGCGGTGAAGGTTTCGACTGGGTTCATTTTTTCTATGGCGTTTTCCATCATCCACTGCGTATCATCCAGCGCATTGGCGTGCACACCTGCCAGTTGGAGGGAACTACTGCCGGTACATTTTTCTTGTACCAGTTCCACCAGCCGTTCAAGTGCTTTGCCCTTGGTCCGCACCCGGTCGAGCGATTCAATTTTGCCCTCACGGATATATAAAATAGGCTTCAATTTTAAGGCAGTTCCCAAAAAGCGCTGTGCGCCTCCTATTCGCCCTCCACGGTGCAGAAACTCAAGCGTATCCACCATGAAAAACACACCGCTGTTCTGGCGGGCTTTTTGGGCAATCGGGCCGCATTCATCAAGGCTGGCTCCCTGTGCTGCTGCCCGGGCGGCTGCCAGTACTTGAAAGCCAAGGGCCAGCGTGGTTGTTTCGCTATCCATAAGCTGCACCTGGCTGCCCGAGAGCAGCATGCTTTTTGCCTGTATTGCGGATTGAAGCGTGCCAGAGAGTTTTGACGAGATAAATATGCCCAGAATGTCGTAATCGCGGGCCAGCAGTTCGTTCATTACCTCCTGCATTTTCCCCACAGATGGTTGTGAAGTGGTGGGCATGACCTTGGCTGTTTTAAGGCGCTCATAAAATTCATGCGGCGCAAGGTTCACGCCGTCTTCAAAGCTATCGCTCCCCCAGATAACGCCAAGCGGCACACTGAAAATAGGGTACTTTTGCATTTCAGTGGTTGGGATATAGGCCGTGCTATCGGTTAATATTGCAACTTTTTTCATAAAAATTCCTTGGAAATAAAAGATGGCGAATTATAGTGTATGAAGGCCAACAAAAAAAGAGCATTCCGGCTGGAATGCTCTTAGAGAGATTTTCTGTTTGTTTACATCCCAACCATATACGCCAGCCCTAATGTCCCAGGGCCGGTGTGAGACCCTACTACCGGGCTCAGGCCCGTAAATATTGACTCAACCGGGTTAATCAACTTGGTGGCGCGCTCTAAAATATCCCTGGCTTCAATTGGCGCGTTGGCATGCAGGCAGGCCAACCGCACCGGCGCCTTGCCAGATGTCTGTTCGCAGACAATCTCAATCAGGCGGTCAACTGCCTTGGTCTTGGTGCGAACACGTTCCATGGGTTCCACCTTGCCGTCCTGAAGGGCCAGGATGGGCTTTAAGTTCAACGCGGTTCCCAAAAGGCGCTGTGCCCCGCCAATCCGGCCGCCGCGATGCAAAAACTCAAGCGTATCCACCACAAAATAAATGCCAGTGCTATTGCGTGCTCTATTGGCTACTTCCTGGCATTCGCTGAATGATGCGCCGTCTGCTGCGGCGCGGGCAACCGCCAGAACCTGCAAACCCAGTGCCATCGAAGTCGCGTTACTGTCCACGATCTCAACTTTATCCTTGCCGCTGGCCAGCCCCTCGCGTCCCTGTACGGCTGATTGGATTGTGCCAGAAAGTTTGGCAGAGAGGAAAATACCCATAACATCGTAGCCTTCATCCAGTAGATTTGAAAAGGCTTTTTGCATATTGATAATCGAGACTTGCGAAGTGGTGGGCATCACCTTGGCGGTCGCCAATTTTTGGTAAAACTCATCCGGTTGGATATCAACGCCATCTTCATAAGTTTTATCACCCCAAATCAAGACCTGCGGCACAGTGGTGATTTTGTATTGTTGCTGGAGTTCTTTTGGTATGTAAGAAGTGCTGTCGGTGACAATTGCAATTTTAGCCATAATATTCTCCCAATGATCCAAGGTTATGAAAGGCTAAAACCCGCTTTGGTTTGGATAGTTGCGCTGCGTTTATAGCACAAGGAACTCATGGGGGATATACAATTTCAGCATCCTATTTTTTTAATGTGTGTAAAACCTGCTTAAGATGGCATGGTATAATATTTTGATGCATTTTTGCAGGTATAACCATTTAATATGATCCAGGTTATCCCGATTATATTAAATGGTTTTTTAGCTATTATTGTTTCCATTTAGGAGCCCACCTTGGCATTTAACCCCATCAACTGGCTTTTGGGCCTGTTTTCATTGGACATCGGTATTGACCTGGGCACAGCGAATACGCTGGTTTACGTCAAAAACAGGGGCATTGTGATCAATGAGCCTTCCTGGGTGACCATTGAAAAGCGCTCCCGCGAACCGTTGGCCGTGGGCAGAAAAGCAAAGGAAATGATGGGCCGTACTGCGGGCAACGTCATTGCTGTTCGTCCGGTGCGTGATGGTGTGATTTCTGAGTTTGATGTCACTCAGGTGATGCTCACCTATTTCATCGGCCAGGTTCATGAGCAGAGCGTGGTTCCGCTCCCGCGCCCACGCGTGGTGATCGGCATCCCCGCCGGTGTCACCGAAGTGGAAAAACGCGCGGTATATGATGCAGCCATGTCTGCTGGTGCCCGTGAAGCTTACTTGATTGAAGAACCTATCGCCGCGGCTCTGGGTGCGGGTTTGCCGATCAGTGACGTAAGAGGCTCAATGGTAGTGGATATCGGCGGCGGCACAACCGAGGTCGCTGTGGTGGCGATGGGCGGAGTGGTGGTTTCCCGCTCTTTGCGTGTAGCTGGAGACGAAATGGATCAGGATGTAGTACAGTACATTCGCAACAAATACAACCTGTTGATTGGCGAAGGCGTGGCTGAGCAGATCAAGATGAAAATAGGCTCTGCCTACCCGCTGCCTCAAGAAAAAACAGTTGAAGCGCGCGGTCGCAATCTGGTAAACGGCCTCCCGGAATCGATTGAGGTTTCTTCAGTAGAGGTTCGAGATGCACTCTCAGGATCTGTGCAGGTAATTATCGATACCATTCGCGATGCTCTGGATGAAGTACCCCCGGAAGTGATTGCCGACTTGATGGATACAGGCATCTGCCTGGCAGGCGGCGGCGCATTGCTGCAGGGTTTGGCAGACCGCCTTGCTGATGAACTAAACCTGCGTGTCTGGCAGGCGGAAGATCCCCTCACTTGCGTGGCACGCGGCACCGGCGTAGTGCTCAATGATTTTGAAAATATGCGTCATTATCTGGTTGGCCTGGAGCGCGGTTCCACGCGCCACGCCTCCTGATTTGCACGGCTGCCACCCTGTGTAGCTGTCTGCTTGATTTCCTTAAAATATGAGAGATATATTTTCCCGTTCAGTCCAAACGACCATTTTGTTCCTGGTGGTTGCCGGTATTCTAGCCCTGGCATTGAGCGGCTCCCTTGGTTTCATCTCCAATAACTTTAATACATTTCTGGTTGTGGCCCAGTCTTGGGTCTCAACGCGTTTTGTGGTCATTCAAGAATTTTTGACTGTTCCGCGTGATGTGGTTGCGCTTCGCCAGCGAAATGCAGAACTGGAAACAGAAGTGTCCCGTTTGCAGGCGCAGGTGGTGCAGCTCCAGAGCAGTGTTGCCGAAGCCGATGCGCTGGCGGCGTTGGTTAACTTTTCCCGTTCAAACCCCGACAATGCCTATCAGGCCGCCTCTGTCATCGGGCGCGACCCGAGCCCGTTTTTACGCTATATCATCCTGGATAAAGGGTCCAATGATGGTTTTCGGCGTGGCATGCCGGTTGTCACAGATCAAGGGCTGGTCGGGCGCGTGGATGCTGTCATCAACGGCGCTTCGCGTGTGCAATTAATCACTGATACGTCATCAGCAGTGAATATTCGCTTGGAGAAGGCCAAGAAAGAGGCCATCCTTACAGGCTCTGTTTCAGGTGATCTTACACTCGATCTTGTGCCTCAAGATGTAACCCTGGAGCCAGGCGAACTTGTGCTTACTTCAGGCCTGGGCGGCGGCTTCCCGGCCGGGTTAATTGTTGGGCAGGTGCTTAATGCGCGCAAGCGCGATGCCGATTTATTCCAGCAAGCCGTTATTCAACCTGTCGTGGATTTCACCAAGCTCAAAATTGTGTTGGTCATTATCGATTTTCGCCCGGTGGATCTTACCCCGCTCATTCCCGTTCAAGTTCCCTGATTTGAAAAATCTCATCGCCTTCCCGCTTTTGGCGCTGGCCTTTATGCTCCAGACAGCCGTTGTCAGCCGCATTACTCTGCTGTCTGGTTCAGCCGATCTTGTTCTGCTGATTTTGATTGCCTGGGCTTTACAAGAACAGGTTGAATCATCCTGGCACTGGGCTATGCTGGCCGGTTTATTGGCGGCTTTTGTTTCTGGTTTGCCCCCGCTTGTTTTAATGGTTGCTTACCTGTTGTCGGTCGCCATGGCGCGCTATATTCTGCACCAAATCTGGCAGACCCCCGTACTGGCTCTGTTTACAGTCACTTTTTTTTCTACGCTGCTGCTTCATTTGATCACTTACCTTACGCTGTACATTCGCGGAAACACCAGCAGCTTTGCCGATGCGCTGGCGTTGATAACGCTACCCAGTGTTTTCTTGAATTTCTTACTTGCATTCCCAGTGTATTCTTTGATCCGTGATATGGCACTGTGGGTGTATCCTGTGGAGGAAATGGTATGACTTCTCCTGCTGTGCCGCGCGGAATGATTCAGCCCTGGCGCGCATTTACTTTTTATGCTTTACTTTCCGTTGGGTTTTCAGTATTAGTGGGCCAGCTCTTCAATTTACAGGTGCTGCAATACAATGATCGTCTGGCCCAGGCCAATGAAAACCGCACACGGGCGATCAGCGTCCCGCCTTCGCGCGGTATCATTTATGACCGTAATGGTTTCATTCTGGCGCGCAATGTCGCATCATATAATGTGATGATTACCCCCGCCAACTTGCCCAATGATCCCGCTGATATTCAGCGCGTATACCGCGAGCTTTCCACCCTGATCACAGTCCCTGTTAGCAATGGAACCCTGGATGAAGCCAAATTGGTTTCGGCCTGCGTACCAGGACCTGGGATCACGCAGTTGGTGGAACTGCAGGATACAATCGCGCCTTACAGTGGTGTAAAAATTCAATGCAATATCAGCGAGGAAAAGGCGCGCATCGTGCGCGAAAAGGCGATGGATTGGCCGGGAGTCAGTGTCGAAATAGAGCCGGTCCGCGAATACCCCACCGGGTATTTGACCTCGGACATGATTGGTTTTTTGGGTCCTATTCCCGCGCGTGACGAAGCTTTATACGTAAAACAGGGCTTCTTGCCCAACCGCGACAAAGTGGGCTATTCAGGGTTTGAAGCATTTTTTCAAGATATCCTGGCTGGCAAACCGGGCACACGGGTGGTGGAGCGTGATGTAGCTGGTCAGGAATTGCGCAACCTTGAACCCCCAGTGCCGCCTGTTTCAGGCGATAACCTGGTGACCACCGTCGACACCCGCTTGCAAAAGGCAGCGGATGCCGCGTTGTTGGGCGAGATCAATTTTTGGAACTCTTATTTTGGCCGTATCCGCATCACGAATTTCACCGACCATGACGACATCGGGGTCAAGCCTGAGCACACTACGTAATGCGTCTGCAAAGCTCTGGCCGTTGGTTGTGTCGACGGGAATCTGAGAAATTCCGGT
>JBBRWF010000016.1:0-19336 GCA_038249405.1 Anaerolineales bacterium | reverse complement strand
CAGGAAATCTCCCCCAAGGCTGGTGTTTCTCGCGTAGAGATCGAACGCTACCCCGGCAAGATCAAGGTTACAGTCAGCACCGCCAAGCCCGGTATTTTGATTGGGCGCAAGGGTGAGGGTGTCAAGAAGGTACGTGAAGGCCTGCAGGAATTGGTAGGCAAGAAGGTTGATCTTGACATTAAGGAATTGTCTGCTCCTGATACTGATGCTTATCTTGTGGCTCGCAACATTGCTGACCAGATGGAACGGCGTATTGCTTATCGCCGGGCTATGAAGAAGGCAATTCAGTCGGCTATGCGCCAGGGTGCCCTGGGTATCAAGATTGAGGTGGCTGGCCGCCTCGCGGGTGCTGAAATGGCCCGTACTGTGTGGCTGCGCGAAGGCCGTGTTCCCCTGCAAACATTGCGTGCTGATATTGAGTTTTCACGCGCAGAGGCTCTGACCACTTACGGGCGCATTGGCGTCAAGGTGTGGGTTTACAAGGGCGATATGAAGCAGGAAGTGGAAGAAAAAGCTGAAGCCACGGAAGGCGTGTACGTCAGCGAGTAATCGCGCGTCACGAGCCTGTGAAAAGAGGTAGTCACTATGTTAATGCCAAAACGAGTTAAGTGGCGCAAGCAAATGCGCGGCCGCATGAAGGGCAAAGCCCTGCGCGGTGCAGAAGTTAGCTTTGGTGAATGGGGCCTACAGGCCCTGGAACCAGGCTGGGTAACTGCCAGACAGATTGAAGCCGCCCGCCGCGCGATTGTGCGTGAAATGAAGCGTCGTGGTAAGGTCTGGATTCGCATATTCCCATCCAAACCATATACCCAGAGACCGCCTGAAACCCGTATGGGTAAGGGTAAAGGTAACGTGGAGTATTACGTTGCCGTGGTTAAGCCGGGTCGCATGATGATTGAGGTCGGTGGCATGTCTACTGAAGAAGCCATGAAGGCTTTGAAAATGGCCCAGTATAAATTTGCGATCAGGACCAAGATCGTTATTCGCCATGAGGCGGGGGCAGGAGAGTAGCGCATGAACTCCAAGGAAATCCGTAACTTAACTGCCGATCAAATTGTGGCTAAAGTGGCTGATACCCGGGAAGAGCTGATGAAGCTTCGCTTCCAGCAGGTTACTGGCCAGTTGACCGATACCAGTCGTCTGCGCACGCTCCGCCGTGACATCGCCCGGATGGAAACCATCCTGGCTGAGACGCAGAAAGCGGCTAAGTAGGAAGGTGCAGAATGAATAATCGTCGTCGCATTACTGGTGTGGTCACCAGCAACAAAATGCAGAAGACCGTGGTGGTTGAAATTACTCGTAATTATCGCCATCCCCTCTATAAGAAGGTCGTTCACAGCTCGAATCACGTGAAGGCTCACGATGAACTTGGTTGCCAGATTGGCGATAAGGTTCAGATCGTGGAAAGCCGTCCGCTTTCTGCTGATAAGCGTTGGGTGGTGGAAGCCATCATTACGCAAGAGACCAAAACCGCTGACAGCGGCGTGGAGGTGTAGTCATGATCCAGCAAGAAACCCGTGTCAAGGTTGCCGATAATTCCGGTGCCCGCGAATTGCTGGTCATCCACGTATTGGGCGGTTCTACTCGTCGCTATGCGCGGGTGGGTGATATCGTGGTTGCAACGGTTAAATCCGCAGCGCCGCAGGGTGCTGTGAAAAAGAGTGAAGTGGTGAAGGCGGTTATCGTTCGCACGGCCAAAGAGTGGCGCCGCGAAGATGGCTCTTACATCCGCTTTGATGATAATGCCGCCGTCATTTTGGACACAGACGGTCAGAACCCTAGAGGCAGCCGCATCTTCGGGCCAGTAGCGCGTGAGTTACGCGAAAAAGGCTTTATGAAGATTGTATCGCTCGCCCCAGAAGTTCTGTAGGCCAGCCTGGAGTGAAGCCATGAATGTAAAGATACGTAAAGGTGATACCGTTGAGGTGATCAGCGGGAGTCTCGAAGACAAGGGCAAGCGTGGTGAGGTCATCACTGTACATATTGATGATCGCCGTGTGGTGGTGCAGGGTGTTAACATCCGCACAAAACACCAGAAGCAGACCCAAACGAGCCGTGGGCGTACGATTAACCCCGGCCGCATTAAGCTCGAAGGTCCGATGGATATTTCGAACGTGATGCTGGTTTGCCCGAAGTGCAGCGAAGCTACCCGTGTTGGCGTTACCCGCGATGAGGGCGGGGCGCACCGTGTTTGCAAGCACTGCCAGGCTTTGATTGACTAAGGCATTGCCTGGACAGGAGAGCAAAAAGACATGAATAGAATGCAAGAACGTTATCAGCAAGAAGTTGTTCCGGCATTACAAAATGCCTTCAACTATCGGAATGTGATGGAAATTCCACATATTCATAAGGTTGTAGTTAACATCGGCCTGGGCGAAGCGATGGGCAATTCCAAGGCATTGGATGCGGCCACCACTGACATGACGACCATTACCGGTCAGAAGCCGATCCATACAAAGGCTCGCAAGAGCATCGCTAACTTCAAGCTGCGCGAGGGTGTCATCATTGGTGTGAAGGTGACTCTGCGTGGGGAACGCATGTGGGCGTTTGTTGATCGCCTGATTAATGTGGCCCTGCCGCGTGTGCGTGACTTCCGCGGTGTTTCCCCAGATGCTTTTGATGGCCGTGGAAACTATACACTGGGTTTGCGTGATCAGTTGATTTTCCCCGAAATAGAGTACGACAAGATTGACAAGCTGCGCGGGATGGAAATTACGATCGTGACAACTGCCAAGAACGATGAGCACTCGAGAGCGATGCTCAGGTTCCTTGGAATGCCTTTCAGGAAGGAAGCTTAAGTTATGGCGAAGAAATGCATGAGCTATCGTGAATTGCGCCGGAAGTACCCAACCCGAGTGCGCAACCGCTGTAATCGCTGTGGGCGTGCGCGAGGTTATATCCGCCGCTTCGGACTGTGCCGGATTTGCTTCCGTGAGTATGCCCTGGAAGGCAAGATCCCTGGTGTGGTGAAATCGTCCTGGTAAACCGGGTGGAGGTGCTAGAATGAGCGTAACAGATCCAATTGCTGACATGCTGACCCGCATCCGCAATTCCGCGACGGTTGGTCAGCCCAACGTGGCAATGCCGCATTCGAAAGTGAAAGCGGAAATTGCCAAGATTCTAAAAGATGAAGGTTTCCTCGAGGGTTTTGAGGTAGCCGACGGTGAAATTCCTGGACAGCAGGTCTTGCGTGTCAAGATCAAGTATGTCGGTGAACGCCGCGAACGCAAGCCGGTAATGACCGGGATTGTCCGTGTGAGCCGCCCAGGTCGCCGTATATACACTAAAAAACAAGATATCCCGTGGGTGTTGGCCGGTATGGGTGTTGCCATACTGTCGACTCCGAAGGGTATCATGACGGGACAACGCGCACGCCAGCTAGGCGTAGGCGGCGAAATCCTGTGCAAAGTATGGTAAGGAGGTAGTGCTGTGTCTCGAATTGGACGCTTGCCTATCGCCGTCCCCGCTGGTGTGCAGGTGGAGCTGAACGGCACGTTTGTGAAGGTGAAGGGCCCCAAGGGCGAAATGCAGCGGACTTTTTCTCCGCTGATGGATATGGTCCTTGATAATGGGTTGATCACCATCGCGCGCCGCTCAGATATTCCCGCCGAACGCGCACTGCATGGGACGACGCGTGCTGTGTTGAATAACATGATTCGTGGTGTAAGTAGTGGCTTTGAGCGCATCCTGGAATGGGATGGCGTTGGATATCGCGCAGAAATGAGTGCGGCCAACCTGGTGCTTCATATGGGCTACTCACATCCGATCACAATGGAACCACAGCCAGGGATTTCTTTTGCTGTGGACGCCAAAACCCGCCAGATCAAGGTGCTGGGCTTTGACAAGGAACAGGTTGGACAGGTTGCCGCGGATATCCGCAAGGTGCGCCCTGTGGAACCGTACCTGGGCAAAGGCTTGCATTACCTGGGCGAGAAGATCCGCCGCAAGGCTGGTAAATCTGGGAAAGGGAAGAAGTAAAAATGGCTAAAATATCCCGTTCTGCATCCCGCGAAAGACGCCATCTGCGGGTTCGCAAAAAAATTTATGGCACCCCAAACTGCCCTCGTTTGAGTGTTTTTCGCAGTATTAGCGAAATTTACGCTCAGGTTATCGATGACATGGATGGTAATACCCTGGTATCGGCTTCCAGTATCGATCAAGAGTTGCGCAGCAAGTTGGATGGACTGAAGAAGTCTGAACAGGCGCGCCTGGTTGGTAAGACCGTAGCCGAACGCGCAAAAGATAAGGGAATCGAAATGGTTGTATTTGACCGTGGTGGTTTCCGCTATACCGGCCGTGTTAAGGCGCTGGCCGATGGAGCGCGCGAAGGCGGGCTGGACTTCTAAGGCTCAATGGAGAACGCTATGTCGGAATATGGTAATAAAGAAATGGAACAATCGGAACAACTCGACGAGCGCGTCATTGAGATCGCCCGCGTCGCGAAAGTTGTGAAGGGTGGTCGCCGTTTCCAATTCCGTGTCACCGTTGTACTTGGTGATGGACACGGTACGATTGGAATGGGCGTTGGCAAGGCGAATGCTGTGCCGGATGCGATGCGCAAGGCTTCTGAACGTGCGCATAAGGATCTGCGCAAAGTCTTTTTGCTTGGCACAACCATCCCGCACGAAGTGATTGGTAAAGTTGCGGGTGCGAGGATTTTGTTGAAGCCAGCCTCGCAGGGTACTGGCGTTATCGCGGCTGGTGGTGTGCGTGCAGTTCTTGAAGCTGCTGGCGTGCACGATATTCTGACGAAATCGCTGGGCTCTGCGAATGTGTTGAATGTGGTTATGGCTACATTTGGCGCGCTGGATGCCCTCAAGTCACCTGCGGTAGAAGCTGCTCGGCGTGGTAAACCGGTTGAGCAACTGATGCCTTTTTGGGAGCGGAGGAAGCATGTCTAAAACTGCTGAAAAAACGCTTCGTATAACGCTGGTTAAGAGCCCGATTGGGTTTCCTAAACCGCAGAAGCGTACCGTGCGCGCGTTGGGCTTGAACCGCATGCATCAAACTGTGGAACATCAAGATACCCCGGCTTTACGCGGTATGCTCAACTCTATAATTCATCTTCTTCAGATTGAAGAGTAGGAGCAATTTATGAAACTCCACGATCTGACCCCTAATCCGGGTTCAAAGAAAAACCGCAAACGTGTTGGACGCGGTATTTCTGCGGGCCAGGGTAAAACTGCGGGCCGCGGTACCAAGGGCGCTGGCTCTCGCTCTGGCGAGGAAGGTCACCTGTATCGTCAAGGTGGTAACCTGCCGTTCTTTCGCCGTTTGCCATTTATGCGTGGCGAAGGTTTTACCCCGCCGTTTCAGGTTACTTTTAACGAAGTCAACCTTGATCAGCTTTCCGCTTTCTCTGCAGGCGCTGAAGTAAGCCCTGAATCTCTGGCTGGTGTGCGCATGCTGCGCAACCCGCGTAACCCGGTTGTAATTCTGGGGCGCGGCGAGCTCACTATCGCATTAAAGGTTCGAGTGCACCGTGTTTCTGCTGGCGCGAAAAGCAAGATCGAGGCCGCTGGTGGCTCGGTTGAGCTGATCGAAGGCTAGTCCTTCTCAGGAGACTATTTTTATGAAAAACACCTGGTCGGCCTGGCGCTACCTTTGGAAGTCGGAAGACATTCGCCGGATGTTGTTGGTGACTCTGTTTTTACTGGTCATTTACCGTCTGGCTGCGAATGTACCTACACCAGGGATTAATGCCGCGGCGCTGGCTGCGCTTCAACAGAAGTTATCGGCAAGTGGGGGGAACTTTTTTAGTTTCCTCGACTTGCTTTCTGGTGGAACGGTTTCGCGCTTTTCCTTGCTTTCGATGGGCGTGTATCCTTATATTACCGCCCAGATTATCATTCAACTGCTGATCCCGATCATCCCGGCTTTACAGAAGCGTATGGATGAGAACCCAACTGAGGGTCGCAAGTGGATGGAGAAGTGGACTTATTATCTGACGGTTCCGATGGCGGCTCTTTCTGCCATTGGTCAGATTAATATTTTTAACTCTTTTTCGGCGGGTGTGCCTGTTTTGGACTTTGGGTTTACCCCTGACAAGATTTTGCCCTCCATGACGGCTTTGATGTCGATGATTGCCGGTACGTTGTTTGCAATCTGGCTGGGTGAATTGATTTCTGAGTATGGTATTCGCGGACAGGGTCTTTCTCTGATCATTTTTGCGGGTATCGTGGCGCGTATGCCTTCCAACCTGGCCAGAATTATGACCGATGAGCAGTATCGCTGGATCATGCTTGGTTTGATGGTTGTGATCATTGTGCTGACTATTTTTGCCATCGTCTTTGTACAACAAGGGCGGCGCAATGTGCCAGTGATGTACCCTGGCCGTCGGATTGGCAATCGAATGTCTATGCCGGTTAAAGCTTCCTTGCCGTTGATGGTGAACATGGCTGGTATGATCCCGCTGATTTTTGCCAGCGCCATCCTGCAGTTCCCGGCAATCATTGCTTCATACTTTGTACAGAATACAAATGTAAGTGTAGCCAACTTTGCCGTTGGGGTTCAAAACACCTTTGGCGGTAATTCAGCCACTTATTGGATTTTGTACTTCTTTATGGTGGTGGTGTTCACTTTCTTCTACACAGATGTGCTTTTTGCTCAGCAAAACTATGGTGAGAATCTCAAACGTGTTGGCGCTCAAATACCTGGTGTCAATCGCGGGGCTCCTACGCAGAAGTATTTGACCAAGGTTCAACGGCGTATTACGCTGCCGGGGGCTTTGTTCCTGGGTATTGTGGCTATTTTGCCCTTTATCTTGAGCCTGTTCTTAACTGCCGTGGGAATTGGATCTAGCGCTTCTTCGGCTGGTCTTTTCCTTGTGTCGTCATCGGGTTTGCTGATTGTGGTTGGTGTGGTACGTGATACCTTCTCGACCATTGATGCGGAACTGAAACTACACGGTTATCAAGACTCTATCCTGGTAAGATAGAAAGGCCCAATGTGTTATGCCCACATATATAGTTCTGTTAGGTCCTCCCGGAGCGGGAAAGGGAACGCAGGCTACGATTTTGGCAGAGAAATTTGCCCTGCCGCACATTTCTTCAGGTGATATCTTTCGAGAGAATATTAAGAAAGATACTGAGTTGGGCAAGAAGGCACAAACATTCATGAGCAAGGGTGAGTTAGTCCCGGATGACCTCACCATTGCTATGATTAGAGAACGATTTTCACGCCCGGATTGTGAGCGGGGAGCTATTTTGGACGGCTTCCCACGCACACCGACCCAGGCGGATGACCTTGAGGCCATGTTACAGGGCTTTGGAGGGCGGGTAAATCTGGTACCTTTTATTACTGCTCCGCCGGAGGTTCTTATTGAACGGCTGGCAGGGCGGTGGACTTGTAGGGCGCAAGGGCATATTTTCCATGCGCGCTTTAATCCACCACAAAAACCAGGTGTGTGTGATATTGATGGCTCTGCGCTCTTTCAGCGAGATGATGATAAGGCTGAAACCGTTACCCATCGCATTGAGGTTTACCGCGCTCAGACTACCCCATTGATTGAATATTATCGTGGCCGGGGTACGCTTGCGGAGATCAATGGAACTGCAAAAATTGAAGAAGTGGCGGTGCTGTTAATGGCCGCTGTGAATAAGAACTAGGACTTACTTGTAAATTATGGATTGGGCTCGCCAGGTAAACATCAAGAATCCGGCAGAAATAGGCATCATGCGTGAAGCCGGGCGCATCAACGCTGCAACACTGGCGTCCGTCCGTGAATTGTTAAAACCCGGTGTTTCTACTGCCGACCTCGACGCGGCTGCCGAGGAAGTGCTAAAGAAATTCGGTGCAGTATCACCCTTCAAGGGCTACGGTTATCCGCCGTTCCCCAATTCCATCACTGTGAGTATTAATGAGGAATTGGTACACGGCATACCAAGCGCGAACCGCAAGCTAAAAGAAGGCGATCTGGTTTCAGTGGATTGCGGAACATTTTTTGAGGGTTTCGTGGCTGATTCGGCTTTTTCGGCCGGGGTGGGCGAAGTTTCTGCCCAGGCTAAGAAATTGCTGGAGGTTACGGAACAGTCATTGCATGTCGGCATCGCAAAAATGCGTTCCGGCAATCGCTCAGGCGATATCTCTGAAGCGATTCAAAAGTTTGTTGAAGGAAATGGGTTCCATGTAACACGCGAATATACCGGTCATGGTGTAGGGCGGCAAATGCACGAGGGTCCGCAAGTGCCGAATTATGGCACTGCTGGCACGGGCGTTCTCTTACGACCTGGCATGGTAATCGCATTGGAGCCAATGGTATTAATTGGCACTCATAAGACAAAGGTTTCCAAAGATAAGTGGACTGTGGTGTCTATGGATGGGTCCTTGACTGCGCACTTTGAACATAGTGTGGCAGTTACCGAAGGCGATCCCTTCATCCTGACTGTTCTATAATCAGAAAAAGACACCAATTTGTAGACGGAAATGAATGAAACGAGTATAATCATAACTTCGGCTGTCGGGACACCTTAGGGTGTCTACTGAAGGAGAAAGGCACTCATGAAAGTATCACCATCTATTCGCAAACGCTGTGCGAAGTGCAAAGTGGTCAAGCGCGGCGGCAGACTCTTCGTGATCTGCGAAAATCCAAAACATAAGCAGAGACAAGGGTAAACGACAATGGCGCGTATTGAAGGTATTGACCTCCCTCGTAACAAGCGCGTAGAGATTGGGCTGACCTACCTATTTGGTATTGGTCTTACCCGCTCTCGTGAAATTTTAGCAGAAACCAAGGTAAGTCCCGATATCCGGATTAAGGATTTATCGGAAGCCGAAGTGGCTGCATTGCGCGAGTACATTTCCAAGCACTTCACTGTTGAAGGCGATCTTCGACGCGAAGAGCAGTTGAATATAAAGCGCTTAATCGAAATTGGTTGCTATCGTGGCATGCGCCATCGCCGCAACCTGCCGGTTCATGGTCAGCGCACGCGCACCAATTCCCGTACCCGTAAAGGTCCTAAAAAGACTGTGGCCGGGCGCGGACGCCGCCGTGGTGGCAAGAAGTAATAGTTGGCAGGAGAAGCATAACTTATGGCACAGAGTGTACGCCAGGCGCGCCGTACGAGCGGCGCCAAAAAAGCCAAGCGCACGTTATCTTCGGGGCAGGTTCATGTTTTTGCCTCGTTTAATAACACCATCGTTACTGTTACGGATACTTCCGGTAACACCGTTGCATGGGGCAGCGCCGGTTCGGCTGGTTTCAAGGGGTCTCGCAAGAGCACGCCTTTTGCCGCCCGTCTGGCCGCTGAACAGGCTATCAAGGCCGCACAGCAAATGGGCTTACAGGAAGCAGATCTGATCGTGAAGGGCCCCGGCCCTGGCCGAGAGTCTGCGATCCGTGCAGTTCAGTCAATGGGGATCAAGGTCAGGTCAATTTCTGACAAGACCCCGGTAGCGCACAATGGCTGCCGCCCCCCGAAGAAACGTCGCGTGTAATTGTTGGAGAGGTAAGAACAAATGGCGAAATATCTTGGTCCGGTTTGTAGATTATGCCGGCGTGAAGGTGAAAAACTTTTCCTTAAGGGCGAACGCTGCTTTACCCCAAAATGCGGGTTTGAAAAGCGGAGTTTTGCTCCTGGAGTGCATGGGAAAACCGGAAGCCGCTCTCGGAGCGCCACAGGCCGCGAATCTGATTTCGCTCGCCAGTTGCGCGCCAAGCAGAAGGCGCGCCGCGTCTATGGTACGATGGAACGTCAGTTCCGCCGATATTATGAGACTGCTCAACAGCGCCGCGGTCTGACCGGTTTGAACTTGCTGCAAATTCTTGAGACTCGTCTCGACAATATTGTCTTCCGCATGGGTTTTGCCACCAGCCGAGCTCAGGCACGGTTGCTGGTTACTCATGGTCACTTTACCGTCAATGGCCGTCGAACTGATGTGCCGTCCATGTTAATGGACGCGGGCGATGTAATTCAAGTCCGTGATGGTTCCCGCGAAACGACGTACTTCAAAGAACTTCGCGATCTGGCTGAGAAACGAAATTTCCCGGCCTGGATTAACCGTGATTTGAAGAACTACACTGGCTCGGTTCAACGCCTGCCGGAACGCGCAGAAATCGACGGCAACTTGAACGAACAGCTCATCGTCGAGTTTTATTCACGGCGATAGTGGATCGAAACAGTTCTGTGGCAGGTCCTTTGGACATGTCCTGTGGACAGTTTTGCCGCCGTTTTTTGACAAGGGAGAGGTGAACCGTGACCGGCTTAACGAACATGGTCATGCCGAAGATCGAGCGTGAAGCAGAAGCTCGAAACTACGGAAAATTTATTATCAGCCCGCTTGAACGCGGTTATGGAGTTACCGTTGGTAACGCTATGCGGCGCGTTCTGCTTTCATCTTTGGATGGTGCGGCTGTTTCGTCTGTTCGCATCACGGATGTATTGCATGAATTCAGCGATATCCCTGGTGTGCGTGAAGACGTAATTCAGGTGACACTGCAGATTAAGCAGTTACGCTTGAAACTCATTGGAGTTGATAGCACCCGCATGCACCTTGAAGTGCGTGGTGAAGGTATGGTTACGGCTGCGGATATTGTCACTCCGTCGGATGTGGAGATCATCAATCCAGATCTTTACCTCTTTACGGTTGACAACCCCAAGGCGCGAATTGATATTGAGTTCACTGTAGAGCGAGGCCGCGGGTATTCTCCGGCGAATGAACGCTCTGTGCATTTGCCGATTGGCGAACTGCCAGTGGATGCGATATTCAGCCCGGTGAAACGTGTTAACTGGGAAGTGAACAATGCGCGTGTGGGTCAGAGCACCAATTATGACAGGCTGACGCTTGAAATTTGGACTGATGGAACTATTTCACCAGAAAAAGCGCTCAGTACCGCAGCCAAAACGATGATTGAGCACCTGCGCTATATTGCTGGTGTGAGCGAAGAGACTTTATCCGTGACCATGGAGAAGGAATCTTCAGGCGTGCGCCAGAATACTGAATTGATGGAAACCCCGGTGGAAGCACTGGATCTGTCTGTTCGAGTGTTCAACTCGCTCAAGCGCACAGGTATCACTACTGTAGGTGATGTGCTCGATTTGCTCGAAAAGGGCGATCAAGCTGTAATGTCCATTCGCAATTTTGGTGAGAAGAGTCTCGATGAGCTACGCCAGAAAATGCGCGAAAAGGGCTTCTTAAAAGATCAACCGGTTAATGCGGAGTAGGACAAAATGCGACATCAAGTAGCAGGTAAAAAACTTGGACGCTCAAAGGGTGCGCGCATCGCCCTTCGGCGCACCCTTATCAAACAATTCTTTACGCATGAGCGTATCACGACCACGCGGGCCAAGGCTGAAGCCATCCGCGGGGATGCTGAACGCATGATTACCCTGGCCCGCAAAACCGCGGAAGCACCAGCTGTGAACAAAGTGAATGCGCGCCGTATGGTAGCGGCGCGCCTGGGCGGCGGCGACGAAGTTGTGCGCAAACTCTTTGATGAAATCGCCCCTCGTTTTGCCACACGCCCGGGTGGTTATACCCGTATGCTCAAACTTGGGCCACGCTTCGGCGATTCGGCTGAAATGGTAATGCTTGAGCTTGTGGAAGAGTAAATCAGCATGGTTGTGATCTGGCAGAGGGCTTGATTGCTGAAGGCCGAAGCGGATTGCAGAAACTGAACCGTAATAAAGTGGCACGTTACCAGATTATTCTCGCTTATGATGGCACCAGTTTATCTGGGAGTCAGCGTCAGGCGACTGCCCGGACGGCGCAAAGTGAGCTTGAAAAAGCCTTGCGCCGCCTGGGGTGGCAGGAACAATCTGTTTTGTTGGCCGGGCGCACTGATAGTGGTGTGCACGCCACAGGGCAGGTAGCAGCTTTTGACCTTATCTGGAATCATTCGGATGAAGCATTGGTCAGGGCGCTAAATAGTAACCTGCCTCAAGAAATGGCGGTAAGCGCGGCGAAAATTGTCCTTGATGATTTTCACCCCCGCTTTGATGCTGTTTCGCGCCGCTATTGTTACAGGCTTTACTGTCAGCCTTTGCGCAGCCCATTGCGCGATCGGTATGCGTGGCGGCAGTGGCCAGTACCTGATTTTGTAGTTCTTCAGGAGGCTGCGCAGTTTTTGACCGGTAAACATGATTTTGCTGCATTCGGTACCCCGCCCCGGCCCGAGAGCAGTAGTGTGCGAACCGTGATGAAGGCTGAGTGGCAAAACCTGGGTGACGAATGGACTTTTGAAGTTCAGGCAGATGCCTTTTTGTATCACATGGTGAGAAGATTGGTGTTTGTCCAGCTAGTAGTAGGACAGGGAAAGTTCCCGGTACAGGGAATTGCTGAAATGCTCGAAAGCGGGACTGCGGTAATTCCGGCAGGACTAGCTCCGGCAAGCGGTTTGACCCTGGTAGAAGTAATGTACAAAGAATAATCAGTTTGAAATTGTCAATAAGAAAGTAAGTGGAGATACCACCGTGTACAAATCGTACTATCCGAAGGCCAGTGAAATCCAGAATGATTGGGTGGTGATCGATGCCGCCGGTCAGAATTTGGGTCGTTTGACGGCAATGATTGCCGCCACCTTACTCGGAAAACATAAGCCTACTTTTACCCCAGGTGTTCCGATGGGAGATTACGTTGTCGTAATCAATGCATCTTACATTACTGTTACGGGTACAAAGATAACCGAGAAGACTTATTACAAACATTCCGGCTATCCGGGCGGGCTTAAATCCGTTGTATTGAAGGATCAGCTTAAGAATCATCCCGATCGTGTCATTCGTGACGCTGTATGGGGCATGCTTCCCAAGTCCAAGTTTAGCCACAGTATTATTAAGCGCTTGAAGGTGTACGGTGGTGCTGAGCACCCGCACGGCACCCAGGTCGAAAAGAAATAAAGGAGCAAGACAAACATGGCGCAGTATTTCGAAGGAATTGGACGCCGTAAGGAAGGCACCGCCCGTGTGCGTGTTGCTGATGGTTCGGGTAAATTTGTCGTCAACGGCAAAGAAGCGGCTGCGTTTTTCACCCGCCCCGGCGATATGAATGCCATCCTCTCCCCGCTGGTTGCTATTGGTCACGAACTGGCTGCTTATGACATTTCTGTTGTTGTGACAGGCGGCGGTGTTTCTGGTCAGACCAGTTCGGTGAAGTTGGGTCTGGCTCGCGCACTGGTGAAAATCAATAGCGAGTGGACTTCAGCCATGCGCAAGGCCGGTTTGCTAACCCGTGATGCCCGCATCAAGGAACGCAAAAAGCCAGGCCTCAAGAAAGCCCGCAAGGCTCCTACCTACACCAAGCGTTAGTATTTTCTTTACAATAAAATCGTATTGCGTAAAACATTGTGCGTTGTTTCTGACGTATGTGTTTTACGCTTTACGCTTTAATTTGCTGATGTCTGACATTTGGCCGGATTGGGTTTTATAGTTTGGCGGAAATGGTCTGATCAATAATTGTTTGCGGGTTTGCATGGTAGGAGCTTCCGATGTCGTCTTTTGATCTGTCCGCTATTCTCCAGGCGTTTGAACTGGAATCTATTGCGCGTTTGATGCTCATCGATGGGGATGATGTTAAAAGCTGGCATATGCCTGCTTTTGCTGCTGATACACCGGCTTTGATCCTGCGATTTGAGCTAGTGGATAAGGTTAATTTTAAAAAGGCGCTTGGATTTGTTTACCCGGAAAATTTTATGATGAGGCTTTTGGGCAGCAGAGGAAGCGTTGAAGAGGTTGTGCTGAAAGATCTGGAAGGTAGGGAAGGTGCGGCTTTGTTTATTCCGGCATTGGGGGTTGGTACGTCGTTTGAGGCTTTTCAAGAGATCATTGCGCATTTGCGTGCGCCTGAGGACGGCTGCCCGTGGGATAAGGAGCAGACTCATCTTTCTTTGCGCAAGCATCTATTGGAAGAGAGTTACGAAGCGCTTGCCGCGCTGGATGAAGAAGACCCGGCGAAAATGGGCGAAGAATTTGGCGATTTGTTATTGCAGATTGTGCTAAATGCTCAGATTGCGGCGGAGAGCGGTGAGTTTACGATGGCGCAAGTGCTGCAAGGCATTTACGATAAGATCGTTCGCAGGCACCCACACGTTTTTGGCGAAGTGAGTGTTGACGGCGTGGGTCAGGTGCTGGCGAACTGGGAAAAAATAAAGGCAGATGAGCGCAAAAAAGATGGGGATATAAAGAAGGGTGTGTTGGATGGTTTGCCAATGGCGCTGCCCGCGCTTATTCAGGCGCAGGAATTTCAGGATAGGGCTGCGCGGGTGGGGTTTGATTGGCCGCAGGTTGAGGGGGTATTAGACAAGGTGAAGGAAGAGATTGACGAGGTGCGCGCAACCACCAACCAGATGGAATTGACTGATGAACTGGGCGATTTGTTTTTTGCGCTGGTGAACCTGGCGCGCTGGAAGAAAATAGATGCTGAAGCTTGTGTACGCGGGGCGAACCTGAAGTTTAAGAAACGCTTTAAGTATGTAGAGGCCCGCGCGCATGAAATGCAGCGTACTATGCAGGAAATGAGTATTCAGGAATTGGATGATCTGTGGAATGAGGCAAAAAAAAGCAATTTGTCGTGACGTTGAGCCAGCCGGGGCGTCCGTTTGAAGATAGGGTTATTTATTCCATACAATGACTTTGTTGCGTCCGGCGGATTTTGCCGCGTACATGGCTTGATCGGCCTGGATGACTAATTCTTCGACACTTGTTCCGTGATGGGGGAATCCGGCAATTCCAATGGAGATGGTGCAGTGTAGGTCGATCTTGTTGATGATGATGGATGCTTGCGCGAATTTAGTACGTATGGCTTCGGCGCGCTCAAAGGCGATTTCCAGAGGAGTGTCGGGCAGGGCGATAATAAATTCTTCGCCGCCGTAGCGGCAGGTGATATCGATTGAGCGGGTATTTTGTCTGAGAATGGATGATAATTTTTGCAACATCAAGTCACCCGCATGGTGACCATAGGTATCATTGAAGGTTTTAAAACGGTCGATGTCGATCATGATTACACTGATGGCTTGATTCTGTTCTTTGGCTTCATCCAGGCGCGGCTGCAAACTCTCATTCATGTAACGCCGGTTATGCAAACCGGTTAATTCGTCACGAATGGCTTGCTCACGCAGCTCAATTTGGAGGGCTTCGACCCGGTTAATTTGCAGGTGAAGGTTTTGATTTGCTTCCTCAAGCGATTGTTGTGCTATGCGGCGTTGATTAAGCTCATCCTGGGACTGTCGATACAGGCGGCTGTTTTCTATGGCGATGGCGGCCTGGGAGGCGATGGTTTCGAGCAGCAGGATGTGTTCAGCGGTGTAAAGATCGGGCTCAAGAGTTTGCATTGAAAGCAGCCCAACTGCCTGGTTGTGGGCCAGCATGGGGACGCCAACGAAACAGCGAGTATCAGCTCCGCCAGAATTGAGGACCTGGTAATTATTATTGGGATCATCGGTTGACATATCTGGCAGATGAATTGTTTTGCGATTTAAAAGCACTTCGCCGCTTATTCCGGGTGCGATGGTAATGTCACGGTCTTCCACCTGCAGGATTTCTCCTTTTTCCCAAAATAATGGAAAGCTGAGCAGGTTTGTTTGAACCGCAAATAAACCGATGTAAAAAGCATCCATTGGCAAAACTTTGTGGCAAATCTGGAAGAGGTTTTGCATTACCTGTTCGAGGTCAAGGTCACTGGACAACGCCATACTGACATCATAGAGCATGGCCAATTCGCCCATGCGGCGGCGGGTTTCCTCATATAGTTTTGCGTTTTTTAACGCAATGGCAGCCTGCAGGGCAACGGTTTCCAGAATTTGGATTTCTTCGGGTCGGAAGGCATTAGGCTGGTAGCTTTGCACCGAAAGAACGCCGATAGTTTTCTCCTCGACCAGTAATGGAATTCCAAGATATGATCGAGCTGGGCGGTCTGCGGTGTGCAGGATGTTATAGTTTTTTTGCGCATCTTCTGACAAAGCATCTGGAATGTAAATGGTCTTGTGTTCCTGGATGATTTTGCCAGTCAGACCGGCCTCTTTTCCGCGTACGTCACGAGGTTTGCTGTTTCGCGAGGTTCCATTGTCGAAGAAAGTAAGAAAAGTAAATTTATAAGTGCGTTCGTCAACCATGGCAACGGTGAAAATATCCACGGCCGTGGAAATTTGCTGGCATTGTTCGCGGAGTGTACTTAAAACCTGGTCCAATTCCAACCCGGCAGTGATGGCTCTGCCAATAGAATTAATGGCGGTCATCTCTTCGAGACGCCAGCGGGCTTTTGTTTCGGCCTCGGCTCTTTCGCCCAGTTCTTTTTGCAGGTTTTTGTATAAGCGGGCATTTTGAATGGCGATGCCTAAATTTGCACCGATGGTTTCAAGTAGTCGAATGTCATCGGTACTGAAGGCATGCTCATGTCCGTAATCCTGCAGGCTTATGACACCCACAGGTTCTCCGTTTGCAATGATCGGAACCCCCAACCAGGTCTTTGGTGTGCCTTCTTTACGGGCAAAGGCTTGATCAAAGCCTAATTGGGGAGCGCGCGCTGCATAATTCTCATCAATCAAAAGATGGCTGCCTGACTTGAGGACAGTAGAGGTAAGTCCTTTGCCGTACTCCATTGGGTTTGCTTTGATTTGCTGGTGATTAATCGTCCAGAATGGAGTCTCGATCAAATTGGTAAGTGGATCCAGAATTGCGATGAAAACGGAGTTTACCTTGAAGTTTTCTTCCAGATTTCTGCCTGTTTGCGCAACAAGTGTATCCAGATCCAATTGGGAGGCCGCGCGGCTGGTGGCGATGATGATTTCCAGTTCTTTTGAACTAATTTTGAGGTCTTGATCGGTTCGTTCTTGCTGGTTGTTTTCATCTTTGATTGCCAGATGATGGCCGATCTTGCGAGATGGATCTTTTTGAGCCAGGTTCAGCGTCCAAATAACAGCTACCCCCAAAAGGAAACTACAAAAGGCAATAGGAAGCATGCCCCAGTTTGCAATGCTCATCCCAGCGAGAGCCAGCAGAATGGAGATGCAAACAGCCAGCGCCGCAGGAAATTTGCGGAATCGAAAACTGTAGATTCCTACACCCAGGAGCGCAAGCGATATGATCAACAACGCGAGTGTTAAGGGAGAAGCGGGCATATTATAAATATTATCACTGTTGCAGGTTTTGACTCATTTGGTGTGTTTTGTTGACGCGCGGCCAAGCGGTTGAGTCTTTGATGATTTCTATTGCCAGTGAATGGTGGAACACAGAGAGTTAAAACACTCCTGACTACCTGGTCAGGAGTGTTTTAACAAAGTCAGCCGGTTCCGAATTGGCGATCTCCTGCGTCCCCCAAGCCGGGTACGATGTACCCTTTTTCGTTGAGGTGGTCGTCAATGGCCGCGAGGTAGATGGGTACATCGGGATGTTCTTGCTGCATGCGCGCGATACCTTCGGGGGCTCCGATGAGCCCGACGAATTTGATCTTTTTTACGCCCCAGCGTTTGAGCACTTCTACGGTGGCAGTGGCCGAGCCGCCAGTGGCGAGCATAGGGTCAAGGATGAGACAGACTGAAACGGTTGGTTCAAGCGGCAGTTTATTGTAGTATTGGACGGGCCGCAGGGTTTTTTCGTCACGGTACAGGCCTATGTGCCAGACTTCTGCACTGGGCATCAATTCCCAAATGCCTTCCACCATGCCCAAGCCGGCGCGTAAGATGGGAACGAGGCCGACTTTTTCCTGTAACTCATGGCCGGTCATGATCGACATGGGGGTTTGTACTTCTCGTGGAACGACTGCCAGGTCGGCAGTTGCCTCATAAACGAGCAGGGCGGCAATTTCCTGCACCAGTTCACGGAATTTTTTGGGGTTGGTGTTGATGTCGCGCAAACGGCTTAGTTTGTGTAAAACCAGCGGGTGTTGGGAGGCAAAAACATTCGACATGGATTCTCCTTGACTTACGGGTTAGCTTATTATAACGCTAAGGTGATTTTTGACGGGCAGAAGCCGTTTAGAATTCGAACCAGACGCTGACAATTTCCTGGCTTTTTACCTGTATTTTGACACTTGCGCTGCTTTCATCCGTGATCAGACCGGCGAGTTTCTCTTCGGCCAGGTTGACACGCGCGGCGGAGCGGAATGGTTTGAGGGGCGTGAGGGTTACATCCAGCGTTTCAGGCCCGGGGTTGTAACCGCGAACCAGCCAGCCGCTGCCATCTTCGGCCTGTTTGACGGTGCTGAGGGTGAAGGCACTGGCGCCATGGCCAGGGGTTGAGTCGCTGCAGACGATTTTTATAAATGAACCCGCGCTCGGCAGGTCGCCTGAATGAGGGTCGCTGCTGACGGCGCGCAGTGGGGTTTCAAAGGCATAGGCTTGTATGCCTGGAATGACGTGTTTTTTGCCGAGATGCGGGATGATGGAATAATCAAAATCCCAGGGACCGGGCATCTGGGCGGCGGGTGTTTCAAGCATGGGGCCGGCGTGCCCGCGGCGGGTTTGAAAGTCATCGCGCGAGAGCCAACCAACGCAGCGCAGAAGGGTGAGTGCGATTTCTGTGCCGGTGCTGATTTTCCGCACTTCGACTTCGGGGAGGCCGAGGTTGGCGATGGTAAGCCCGCGGTTTTCTTCTGAAATATCGGTAAAGGCGCGTTGTGGGACTTCGGGGCGAGGGTCTTCGACCCAATTATGCCGGTCGAAGGCAGGAAGGCCAATTTTGCGGCAGGGGATTTCGAAATGGCCGTCGTAATCTGCGCTTTCGACCTGGAAGGGAGTTGGGAAATGTACACGCAGGCGGTGGTCTTTGGCTTTGTTTTCCAAATGCGTGTGAATATCAATACGCGGGACACCATTTGTAAGGGTGATGGTGGTCAGGATGGGAAGCTCGACGGTTTCGCGCGAGCGGGATTTTCGGTCAGCGGCGAGGCTGGCGGGGGTTTTTAGCAGCAGGTTGATTGTCAGGGTTTGCTGGAGCAAGCCCAGATGCAGCGAGAACTCTTTCATACGTGAAGCACTCAGGAGGTCGGCCAGGGGTGGAGAGTAGTTATATTCATCTCCGCAGTCGCCGCCATCCATGAAGCAGTTCAAGCCGGGCAGGAGTGTGCCATTCCTTTTGTCAAGAACACAGATTGTGCCGTGCGGCTCCACTTCAACTTTGAAATATTCATTCTGTATCGTGTTGAGTGAATTTGCTGACTGGCGGGTTTGCAGGCGCTTTGCCAGCGCTTGACCAACTGGATGGTTGGCTAACCGGACTACTAACGGTAAAACTGCACTGGCTACGGCTGGCAGCCGGGTGGGAGGTGCCTGGTTTTTAATTGCCTTCAGGTTAAATGTTTGCCAGCCGAGGGCTGGGATGTGGGCGGCTGTAAAAACCACGCGGGTGATGTTGTTGGTGCGGGCGCGGATCTGGAATTCGGTGATGGTGGGGTCTGCCAGGAAGCCTGT
>JBBRWF010000015.1:0-20095 GCA_038249405.1 Anaerolineales bacterium | reverse complement strand
CGTTTGCGACCCGGCCAGCTTATTATTCTCGAGGGGATCCATGGTTTAAATCCGCGCCTGATCCCGGCTTCGCTTTCGGCGCAGTCGTTCAAGGTGTATGCTTCTGCGCTTACACAACTTAACCTCGACCGCCACAATCGGGTCTCCACCACGGATACGCGACTAATACGGCGTATTGTGCGTGATGCGCGGGAGCGCGGTTACAGCGCCACACAAACAATTAATCGGTGGGAGTCTGTACGGCGTGGTGAAAAACGGCACATTTTCCCTTACCAGGAAAATGCGGATGTGATGTTTAACTCTGCATTGGCCTATGAGCTTTCAGTTCTGCGGCCCATGATCGAGCCGCTTCTGCGCCAGGTGCAGCACGGCACCCCTGAATTTATTGAGACAAAGCGCCTGCTGGCCTTTTTGGAGTGGTTCCTGCCTGTTGAAATGGAATGGGTGCCAGATAATTCCATTCTGCGAGAGTTTGTGGGCGGTTCTATTTTGAAAGATTTTAAGGTTTGGGGGTCGTAAAACCAGGTTCAGATTTCGCCCATATCCAACACGCGCATCAATACCTGCCGTCGCTGCTGCAGCGAACGATGTTCAAACATGTAGATTCCTTGCCAGGTGCCCAGGCTGAGATGACCCTCGTCAATTGGGATGCTTAAGCTGCTGTCTGTCAGCATGGCGCGAATGTGTGAAGTGGCGTCATCGGGACCTTCCATGTTGTGGGTATACCAACTCTGTTTTTCTGGAACCAGAGTTTCCAACGATCTTTCCAGGTCAGCGCTGGCGGTGGGGTCATAGTTTTCGTTGATAGTCAACGAGGCCGAGGTGTGCGGACAAAACAGAAAGCACATGCCTTCCCGTACCTGCCAGATTTTCAATTGCGCGTTGACATGCCCGCTAAAAGAATAAAGTCCTTTGCCGTTGGTGGGTATTTCAAGCGTGGATTTGTGCCATTTCATTGTTCACTTCTCCTGTAATCCAGTCCATTTTATTGAGGTTGTTATTCACTTTCTTCGCCGCTACTTTTTGAAGCGGCGCGGCATCCTCTTTAGAAAGATTACCCGTGTAACTTAGACCTCGGGTCTTTTACGAAAGATGGCGGCAAAAAAAACACAAGCAGGCAGGTAGGTGCCCTTTTCATTGGGGTGGCTGCCATGATCCTGCCAAAGAATTATCTTGGGATTTTGCTGCAAAACACCCAGCCCGGAATATCCTATTGGGGACAATTGTGTCTTTAATTCATTGGCAATGGTGAGATAGCCCCATTGATTAAAAGCTGCATGCTTTCATAACCGGGCATCCTGTTTTCGGGCCATCCATCGCGGTGTGCCCATGTTGCAAACAGCATGGGGGTTGCTCCCGCCGCCTTGATTATGCTCATCAGGGTGCGGGCAGCCGGATATATGCCTGTTTCGCGAGCTGGCTTGCAGGCTGGGATCTGGCTTTGTTCCTGCAAGACCACATAATTCCATTTTGCGGATTTGATCAGGTCAAGTGTGGAGGTTGAATTTACGTGTTGTGCCAGGGTCCAGCCGCCTTCTGCTGCCATGCCTGTTTCACCCCATTGACCACCAGATTCAGCCAGGTTGGTAAATGTTTTCGGTAAGTCATTGACGAAGGTGTAGCATTTCCAATGAATAGGATGCGCACACATTGTGGGTCGTCGCTGCAATTCCGCAGGAAGGAACAACCATTCAAGGTCAGTGAAAAGAGCAGGAAACGTAATAACAGGCCATGAGAAATTTTTATAGCAAGTTGTGGGCGTGGCATGGTTGAATTACCTCTTCCGACTTACTCTTTTTGGCACGCGTAAAACAGCTTTCTGACTGGGCCACGCCGGAGAGCTTGCATTAACAGTATAAATTATACCGCCTGGAAGTTAGCCGAATGTCGTACCAAGAAGGGATAAATGTCAATTGTTCTTTGGGATATTTTCGGATAACCTTAGCCTGATTTATCACAGGTTATTTTAGATAATTAACCTTCGATAGAGTTGCATATCGCTCATGTTACCCTGGCTGTTCTCAAACTCATCCAAATCAGGAGGTTCTGTTTTATGGGTATACGATCCTTTTTTGTCAAATCATCCACACTGGCTTTCTTAAAAGAGGCACGCGCCGCCCGCGATTTTTCATCTTTAGACTTTTTACACGGCTATATCTATGGGCGTTGGACGCACCTATATATTGCCATCGGCACCGGTCGGCATCCTTTGGCACAAAAGCTTGCGCCATTGGCTGCCTGGTTTGAAAAACATGTCACTGCGGGCCACGGAACGCAAACTCAGAAAGAATCGGTCAGTATGGCGGACACCTACCATGGGAAGACCATGCCGCTGGCAGAAGCCAGGAAACTGGTGCAGATATATGAAGAGATTAATCTGCCGGACCTGGAACAGGTTATTCCTTACAAGCGTGCCCGTTCGATTGTTCTAAAAAATCCCGACCATATCGTTGCGCTGGATTGCCCCTGTCGTTCGGCCAAACCCAATCCCTGCCTGCCCCTGGACGTTTGCCTGGTGGTCGGAGAACCATTTGCAAGCTTTGTAGTCGAACACAACCCTGGCAAGACTCGCTGGATCACACGTGATGAGGCGACAGGCATCATTGATGCGGAAGATGCCCGCGGACATGTTCATCATGCATTCTTCAAGGATGCCATGCTTGGACGTTTTTATGCGATCTGCAACTGTTGCTCGTGCTGTTGTGGTGCGATCCATGCTCACCAAAATGGCACGCCCATGCTGGCGTCTTCTGGTTATGTTGCGTTTGTTGATGAAGATATATGCGTTGCTTGCGGAAATTGTGAACCCAATTGCCAGTTTGGCGCGCTAGGTGTAGGCGAGCTGATCATGGAAGTTGACCAATCCAAATGCATGGGCTGCGGGGTGTGCATTGATAAGTGCTCTCAAGAGGCGATCACTCTCAAACGAGATGAGAGTAAAGGCCAACCGTTGGAGATCTTTAAATTGATGGAAAAGGCCGCCACAGCGCAGATTGCCGCAATATAAGCGAATCTAAATTGGACCAGGGTTAATTAACCTGGTCCAATCTAGATTCGCTTTGGCTGAAAAAAGCCTTAATTACCGCTGTTGATAAAGTAAATGATCCCAATAAGCGGTAAACAACAGCACAGGCACAGAAAGACCACCGCCCCGATGCTACCGCCGATGATTAAATTTTTCTTCGACTTCTGGGGCTGCTCATCAATAATGCTGGCTGCAGGTGGCATGCTAAAGGATGCCGGACTGGAATCAGGTTTGCTGTATGAGGCCTGTGCGGATACGGGCGGGGGTGGCGGCGGGGTAATTCGGCTGGCAATAACCGTGGCACCGGCAGAATACTTCAAATCCTCTGCCACCTGGTCCACAGTATTCCTGGCGTCTTCGGGTTTCAGATCAAATTGTTCGCTGGCGATTTTTGCTGCTTCGGCCTTGTCGCCTTCGCGTACCAACTTTTTGATCTCGTCCATCGCCTCGGCGCTGTTGTCGAATTCTGCCGCTTTACTCAAAGGCCGGCCACTGATCATAGTCTGCGCGCTGCTGCTGACGGGCGTTAATGCACTTCCGCAAGAGGGGCACTGGCTGCCGACGTTGTTGTCAAGCGTCGCACCGCAGGATGAGCATGTTTTGTTGTCTGTCATTTTTTCACCTGTGTCGTTGAATTTATTTTGGAAGAGTAGATCTTTCGACTTTTTTCTGGTTGGTAGTGATGTAAACGGGGCATTTTACTCCAATATAGAATAGCACAAAAAGAAACAGGCACAAGTCCCAATTTTGGAACCATTTGCCTGTTATAGTATTTTCTTACTCGCCGCCCTGCTCGTCACTGCGCAGATGCGGGAAGAGAAGTACTTCGCGGATGGAGTGTTTGTCGGTTAGTAGCATGGTCAACCGATCCACCCCCATTCCAAAACCTCCATTGGGCGGCATGCCGTAGCGCATTGCCCGCAAGTAGTCATCATCCATTAAGTTGAGCTCCTCGTCTTCGGCTGTGTAATCACGTCCCATTTCAAGGAAGCGCTGTTCCTGGTCGAGCGGGTCATTCAACTCGGTGAAGGCGTTGCATAATTCAAAACCCGCTACATAACCTTCAAAGCGCTCCACCGTCAGCGGGTCGCCGGGTTTCGATTTTGCCAGCGGCGAAATATCACGGGGATAGTCATACAGGAAGGTTGGTTGGATCAGGATGGGTTCCAGGTATTCTCCCACCAAAAAGTCGATCAGTTTGCCGCGTGTGGAACGAGCCGGCGGGTTGTACCCTTTTGCCCGAATGGCAGCGGAAAGGCTTTCGGCATCGGTGTATGCGTGGATGTCGATACCGGTTACATCCAAAATGCCCTGGCGCATTTCCACACGTTTCCAAGGCGGGGTGAAGTCGATGGGTTTTCCCTGGTATGTAATCTGGCAGGTGCCGTTAACTTCTTTGCAAACGGTGGAAACCATTTGTTCGGTCAGTTCCATTACCTGGAGGTAATCGGCATAGGCCCAATAAAATTCAAGTTGTGTGAATTCAGGGTTGTGCTTGTAGGATACACCTTCATTGCGAAAATCGCGTCCAATCTCATATACGCGTTCCAGTCCGCCCACCAGTAAGCGTTTGAGATATAGCTCAAACGAAATGCGCAGGTAGAGCTGCTGTTTTAGCTGGTTGTGAAAAGTGGTGAAGGGCTTTGCCGCAGCTCCGCCGTAAATTGGCTGCAGAATGGGGGTCTCTACTTCCAGAAATTCATGCCCATCCAGAAACCGGCGCAACCCAGAGATGACCCTGGCGCGGTTGCGGAACGTTTCGCGCACCTGTGGGTTGACTGCCAGGTCGGCATACCTCTGGCGGGCGCGCAGTTCCTGGCCCTCGAGCGCGGCATAGCGGATGACGCTGCCGTCCTCTTGTGTCACATCCTTATCGGCGGGCAACGGCGAAACCGCCTTGGCCAACATGCGGAAATCGTGTACATGTAAGGTGGATTCACCGGTGCGGGTGCGCATCATCACGCCCGAGGCCTGGACGAAGTCCCCGATATCAAACATTTTATCGAAAAAGCTGACGCGATCCTGCCCTAATTCGTTAATGCGCAAAAATAGCTGGATCTTGCCGCTTCCGTCTTCGATATGTGCAAAAGTCAGCTTGCCCATAGCGCGTGTGGCACGTATGCGGCCAGCCAAAGTGGCGTGTACCGCGGGTGATTCGCCAGCAGGTGCGGCCTTTTCGGCAGCCTCGAATGCGGCAATGGCCTGAGCAGCTGTGTGAGTACGTTCGGCGCGTGTCGGGTAAGGCTCAACCCCTTCGGCGCGCAGATCGGTTATTTTTTGCAGGCGGATTTGTTCAAGCGAGTTATAGTCAGCCATTTTTTACTGCCTTTCAGGTTTTGGATAAAAAAAAGCCCCGCGCCAAAGTGCCCTGCTTTCGCAGAGCACCCGCGGGGCTTTGAGATGACTGCCCCAGTCTTTTAGGTGGTCTTTAAAATTTTGACTTTGAAAGCACCGCCAGGTGCATCCACGGTGACCAAGTCACCCGGGTGGTGGTTGAGCAGGGCTTTGCCGAGTGGTGATTCGTTTGAGATTTTTCCAGATCGGGGATCGGCTTCTGCCGCGCCTACAATGGTATATTCTTCCGGATCTCCGCCATCTTCCTGGATTGATACAGTGTCGCCAACCTGAACCAGTGTGGGGTCCATGTGTGCAGAAGATTCATCGATCAGATGTGCCATCGCCAGGATAACTTCCAATTCCTGGATGCGACCTTCTAGAAATGCTTGCTCATTTTTTGCGGCTTCATATTCGGCGTTTTCGATCAGTTCTCCACCTTCCATGGCCTCATGCAAACGCTCAGCTACTTCTAATCTTTTTGAAGTACGCAGCTGTTCCAGCTCTTCTTGTAGTTTTTGAAACCCATCTTTGGTTAGATACGTGGCGGGCATAATTCCAAACCCTGTCTATAAGATATGTTGCATCCCTTTTGGGATGCAACCATGAAGTACGAACGTCTTATTAAATTTCGTCCCTTAATATATCATTAAGTGTCATCAAAATCAAGAAATGAATCAAGCAATGCTTTTTTGGTTGTATTGCGTTTGTAGTAGACAGAATATACAAAATGCGGCAACTGATACCAAATTGCTTGATGAACCGGTAACTGGCAGGCAGACGATTTCGGGTGATAGGTGTGTGTGCCCTGTTCGCGGCAGCGGAAAAGCAGTTCCAGTGTGCCCTGAACGTTCGCCGCCGGGATGGAGCGACTAGCTGCGTCAAGGTCAATATTTTTGGGTATATAATCATGTCCGTTTACTAAATAAACCGGAGACCTCCCGATTGAAACCCTTCCAATTGATTTTTACTTACGCCAAAAAGTATAAGCTGGCATTGATCATTACTGCCGGCAGCATGTTATTGCTGGTTGGCGCTCAACTGCTGATCCCATGGATTGTCAAAGTGTTGGTGGCGGCTGTTACTGCTTCAGGGGCAACCATGAGCGTGATGGGACTGGTGCGACAGTTGACGATTATTGTGCTGATCGTCTTTGTGGCGCGCGCCGGGTTGCAGTTCCTGCGGTCTTACCTGGCGCACCTGGCGGGTTGGGGGGTGGTTGCCGATGTGCGCAAGTATATATACGAGCATATGCAACGTTTCTCACTGCGATATTATGAGGACAAGCAAATCGGCCAATTGATGTCGCGCGTGATCAATGATACTGACCTGTTTGAACAGCTAATTGCGCACGCTTTGCCTGATATTATTGTAAACATCATCACGTTTGTGGGTGTGACCATCGTGCTGGTTAGCCTGAACTGGAAACTGACACTGCTCAGCACGCTGCCCATTCCATTGGTGTTGTTCTCGTTGCAAGTTTATGCGAAACGAGTGCGGCCTGCTTTTCGGTTACGCCAGGCTGAACTTGGAAATTTAAACGCCATGCTCAATGACAACCTGGCGGGCATTCGCGAGATCAAGGCTTTCACAAGGGAAGCCGAAGAAGCGGTGCGCATTGATGAGCGCATTGATACCTATTATCGTTCCAACTTGCGCGCGCTCAAGTTGATGGCCACTTTTCAGCCATTTGTAGACTTTACATCTTCCATTGGTACGTTGATTGTGATTTACTTTGGCGGGCAACTGGTGTTACAGGGTATTCTGCCGGTGGCGGACCTGGTTGCTTTTTTCTTGTACATGGAAATGTTCTATACGCCGGTGCGGAACCTTTCTGGCGCATGGGAGGCGATTCAAAGTTCGATGGCTGGCGCGGACCGCGTGGCGGGTTTGATGGCAGAAGATGAAGAGCCGCATAACACTCCCGGTGCGCTGGTGATTTCAGGAAGACTAAAGGGCGTGATTACGCTGACTGATGTCGGTTTTGCTTACAATCCTGAAAACCCTGTCCTCGAAAACGTCAACCTGCATATCCCGGCCCACTCTGTGGTGGCGCTGGTTGGGCCAACGGGGGTTGGCAAATCCACTCTGGTAAGTTTGATCCCGCGTTTTTACGATACCACCAGCGGAACCATCACCCTTGATGGGCATGAGATCCGCGAGTACAACATGGACAGTTTACGCCAACAGATCAGTATTGTGCTGCAAGATGTGTTCTTGTTTTACGGCACGGTGCGTGAGAACATCCTGTTTGGACGGCCAGATGCTACGCAGGATGAACTGATTTCCGCGGCACAAGCGGCCAACGCACACGAGTTCATTATGCAGTTACCCGAGGGCTACGATACTTTGATCGGCGAGCGCGGGGTGAAACTTTCAGGTGGGCAAAAACAACGGCTGTCGATTGCGCGCGCTGTTCTTAAGGATGCGCCAATCCTTATCCTGGATGAGGCGACTTCATCAGTGGATACGGAAACAGAACTGTTCATTCAACAGGCTTTGGAACATTTGATGAAGGGGCGCACAACCATTATCATCGCTCACCGCCTGTCTACTGTACGCGGAGCCGATAAGATTGTGGTGCTGGACGAGAAAACCATCCGCGAGTCGGGCACGCATACTGAATTGATGAATTTACGCGAGGGTCTTTACCGCCGGCTGTATTCCGTGCAGCGCAGCCTGGAGCCGGTGATTGCTTCAAACCTGAATTGAAATCAGCCTTCTTCCAATTCTTCCAACCTCTCAGCCGCGCGGGAGAGGCCTATTTTACGCGCCAACGCGAGTGCGTCTTTTACAGGCAGCCGTGGGATTTTTAGCCGCTCGCAGAGGCTAATAAACTTGCGATTGATCTCACCTGCAGCGGGTTGTGTATTCACACCTTGCAGCCATTCCAGTAATTGTTCAGCGGCGGCCTGGGTACGAATGCTGGCATCATCGCACATGACCCAGATACACCAATCATAGATCAGCGCATAGCGGCCCACGCTGCGCAGCGTGAGGCGGCCGCTTTCAGCATCTTCAAGGTCAGAACCGGGTATGAAGACCTGCCCGTCGACCATCACCTGGGCCCCCTGCGGGCCATTTTCATTTAAATACCATGCATCTTTCTTCAACCCGCTGCGCTCAAAGTACTTGCGCACTGATTCGAAGCGGCTGTCCGTTTTGGCTTTCAGCGTACGGTAAACCAGTGGGTCGCGGTTGACGGCGTCTTCAATGACGGTGTCGCGCAGTCCGCGCACCTGGCTGAAGACCAACAGGCGCAGAGGACTGGCAGGCTTGTTTTCATGGGCTTCAACGAAATAGACTGGCATATAGACCGGATCCCGACTGATCAGGTGTGCGGATCTCACCTCGTCTGGCAGGTTGAAGCGGGATTTTTCCGGACTCATCATCATTTTTGCCAATGCGTCTTCATTCCAAGTGTGGTCGAACTGGTAAAAAGCCTGAAAGGGTGTTTTACCTTCGGGGGGCAGCGCTTCAAGGATGGGAATTTTGTAATGCTCCATGCTTAATGGGATACTGCCGAGAGCATCGAAATACAATTCGGCGTTGGTTGTCTGGTCTTCGTAACGCGCCCGATCCTGCACAGACGCTGTGCCCAGGGCGGTCAGCTTGAAGAGCGAATCATCGCTGCTTATATGCCCGAGCCCGCGCGCAAAATTTACCATGCGCTGTACAAAAGCCTGCTCCAGGCCAAAAAAGCTGGCCAGTTCAGCCACCGAATGTAAACCGCCATCCTGTATGCCGCGTTCCAGCGTCCATTCGAGTTCGTCAAAATCTGTGGCAACGCGCTGCTGACCCTCTACGTGTACACGCCATAGCGGATAGAGCACTCGGAAGAGGCGCACGGGAATAAACCCCATGTCCTGAACCTGGTCGAGAGCCCGGTAGTGGCTGTACAGTAGATATTTAGGGCTGGATGTGGCGGGATAATTCGTTGGCATAAACATAGCCTTCAGGTGTCTTTTTGACAGTTTCCAGCAGGTTTTTCATTAGATTTGCAAAATTCGTATCAGGGGTGCTGGTTAATGTACTTGAATCGCCCACCAGAATCAACTGCTGTCGGGCGCGGGTCAGGCTGACGTTCAGGCGGCGCAGTTCGGTCAGGAAGCCGATTCGGCCTTCGGTGTTGCTGCGCGTGAAGCCGAAGATAATCACATCCTGCTCGCGGCCCTGGAAGGAATCCACTGTTGCGACTCGGCTGATCAACGCATCCTCGGTCAAACCTGTTTTGGAGTTTCTCAGAAGTCGACGAATGACCTCGGCTTGCTTTTTGTACGGCACGATTACCCCGGCTTCCACACCCCTGGTTTGATAGGCCAATAGTAGATCGCAAATCAGGCTGGCTTCGCGGGAGTTAGAGTAGCCTTCGCCATCTTCAGAACGCTGTTCGAAGTGGCGGAATTCGCGCATGGTGTCTACAAAAACGATTGGACTACCAGCAAAGAAAACGTCTGTGTGAGGATTTTTGTGACCGGTGTGGTAGTTGCCATTATAAAATTGTAAAGAGATAAAATCCGCGATCTGCGCAGGCATGCGGTACTGCGTGTTGAGCATGACTGTGTTGCCAGTGGGAGTGGTTGGACGCTCAATAAGGCGCTCGAACAGGCTTTTCTCCAGCCATTCTCCCAATTCCTGGTTTTCTGGTTCGTTCTCGCGGATCTTGATTGTGATTTCAGGATCTACCAACGGAGGAAGCTGCAGGTGGTCACCCACCAGGACTGCGCGGTGCGCGCGTACAAGCGGTACGAGTAAATCCATGACCTGGATCTGTCCGGCCTCATCGGCGATCACGAGGTCAAAATCCAAGTCTTCGAAGCGCATATCGGTAGCGATACCAATGCAGGTGGCGCCAACCACATCCGCACCGCGAATCAGCGCCGGGAAGAGAGCCTGCGGGCGGTTGTGGAGTAAGTCGCGCCAGTCTTGCAGGAGAATCTGCCTTTGGGCCATTAATTCAAGCCATTGGGGCCAATCTTCGAGCGCGGCTTTGAGCGCTTCGGGTGTATCGGCGGATTTCGGCAGGGCTGGGGTTCCATCCAGTGATTCGGTAATGCGGCTGAGATCCACCAGGGTACTGACAATTCCAGTGCGGATTTTCATCAGGGTTTCTTCGCCCTGCAGAACTACTTGCTTTAGCGATAAGGCCTGGGGGCTGACCGTTACAAAATGGCGGTAGCCTTCCCAGATACGGATAAGACTTTTACTGGATTGGCGTAACGCCTGAAGCGCATTTTCGTATTGCTGCGCGGTAATTTGCCAATTTCGCGCCAACTGATCTGCCAGTAAAACGAATACCGCACCCAGCAACGGAATTCGGCTGCGCTTCTGCATGGCATCCAGGTGGGGGCGCAGTTTCTGAGCCTGATGAATTGCCAGGTTCAGTCGGGTACTTACCAGCCGGGCGTGCTGCTTCTGGCGGTCTAGTATGCTTTCTACCTGCGAGTGGGCTGCACGCTGCCATTTTTCAAGTGCATCTAAGTCTCCATCCAGCCTGACCTGGGCTTGCTGCCAATCTGCTGCTTGCTGAGTTAGCTGAGCAATCAGCGCCTGGATCGCAGGCCAACCAGTTTGAGCCCCATCCAGGCCCTGTTGTACCATTTGTATTCTGGTCAGGATATCTTGCTGCATAGCGATGGCTTTGTTATCGATTAACAGAGGCCGTACGGCGGGAGTGACGGCTTCTTCCCGCCCAATGCGAAGCGCGTGGATATTATCCAAACCCTCCAGAACATTATCGACCGCCTTATTATTTTTGGAGGTGACCAGTACTTTTTTGCCCTGGGCGGCCTGGCGAGCGGCGATTTCTCGGATGGTATCGGTCTTGCCGGTTCCAGGCGGGCCAAGCGCGAGCAGCATATCCGGAACCAGTAAGGCACGTTCGATCATTGTTTTTTGCGCAAGATTGGGCTTGCCCGTGGCATCTGTGATGGCGGGGACTGCAAAGGACTCGAAGCGGTTTTCGACGAGCAGCGCCAGCAGCCCAGGGTTAAGTGCTTCGTTGTTGCGGAGAGCGTTTACAGCGGCGTGCTGACTGGTGTACTGCCGGGTGGAGACCTTTGGTATGAGCCAATCCGTGCGCTGCAATGTTTTTAATTCAACTGTTTTGGGAAAGCGCAGCACAAGGGAACTGCCGGTTGATTCGACTACTACGCCATCATAGCGCGGTCCAGTTTCGCCTGCTCCGGCTTGAAGATACTCGCCAACTCTAAGCGTTGCCGGGGTGATCAGTAGGAAGCGGTAGGCGGTACCCACAGCGCGCGTGACCGGGACTTGTTCCACGGATTTGACATGGATGCGCTCTTGCCGGGCTGCCTGCTCCAGTTCCACCTGGCAGGCCAGTTCGATCAGCGTATCGATGTTGGCCATGAAAGCCAGTTCGTCTGCGGAGCTGCCTCTGTCTGATTGCGGCTCGCCGAGCGCAGGTTGACGTGCCAATTTCCAGGCGCTCAGAATTGCTTCCAGGCCTGTTTGTCCAAGTTTAGGCAAGCCTGCGCTGGCTCTGGAATTAACCTGGTTGTTGAAATCCTGCAGGTCTTCGAACAAACCCCAGGCCTGAGGAATGATTCTGACTGCGCCATTCACAATTTGATTGTGGGTGCGCAGGGAAATGGGTGACATGCTTAATCCAAAGTAGGCATCCTGCTGCTGGGTTAATGCGCAGACCAGCTCGTACTGCGAGGTACAGAAGGAAATGCGCAATTTTTCAGGTTGTTTTTCATCTATCAGGGTAATCAGGCCGCTTTCGGCATACGCAAGAAAATCATCTTCTACTTCTGTGAGTGTTTTTGGGAAAGAGAGGCCGGGGTAGCTCCTGGCTGCCGTGGTCAGGCATTTCTCTGGTAAAACCAGGTGGATGAAGTGCGGCAGCTTGCAACGGACAAAACTCACTAGAGCCTCCAGCTGGAAGCAAGGGCAAGAATAATCAAGATAGCCACAATGACGATACTCCAGGCCAATTGCTTGCGTGCTGCGGCTACCTGGACTGGTGTAGGCTGCCATGCCGGACTCTGAAGCGGAGCCGGTTCTTCATCCAACCGAGGTGCTGGTACCAGTCCATCGTTATAACGTGCAGAGAGATCGATATCCATGGCAGAATTTCCTATTCGTTGTGCGGCAAGTCGCTGATTCTATCTACCTCTGTCATTATATAATACCCATGGTCAGAATCAGCAGTCTATTCCATTAGAAAAACCAGGCGGGTATGTGCCCATAAGAAGCACAAAAACGCACAGAAACGCACAGAAACGCACAAAAAAGCACATTATTTAATTTAATTTTTTTTTCTTATAATGTGGAAACACCCAAATAAAGTTCGAAGCCAGACTGATTGTTAGCAAGGAACCTTGCTTTGTTGAAGGCAGGAGAGTAAGCAGCCGTTGTCACGGGTTTTGCAAGTGGTGCTAGCCGGGAATATGTTAGCAGGATGAGCCATTAATGTGAGAATTTGTACCGAGTGAATAATTAGAATTAATGTTCTTTTGAAGATATTTTACCATAATGAGAACGCCAGTACCACCATTAAAATGGTTTTTGAAATCGCCCTTTGCGAAAATGTGATAAATGGTATAATATCAGCCGCTCATGGAGAGGTCGCGTAGCTGGCTTAGCGCGCACGCTTGGAAAGCGTGTATACCGCAAGGTATCGGGGGTTCAAATCCCCCTCTCTCCGCCAATAAAAAACGTCCGCATATGCGGACGTTTTGTATTGCGTCACAGAACCCCATTCGTGGATGAAATTCAAATTAGCCTCGCTCAGTCACTGAGGAATGCCGCCTGAGTGTGTATCTCTATTTTGTTAGAACCAACAATGAGAAACCGCCCAGGACCCTGACTGCAAGGTCCGGGTTGAGGGAGAAGAGCAGTTTTCTGGGCAGCTTCATTAAAGTACCATTCAGTGTGATATTGGGGAGCTCAGAAGCGCTGTTTGTATAAAAATAGCTGACTACTTCGTAACCAGTGTCTTTTAGCAGTGCGAGAGCTGTATCTTTGGTAAAGTAATGAATATGCCCAACCTTATGGCGACGGTACAATAATGGCGCACCGCGCAACACCGTGTTGACAGATAAATCCAGGGGTATGTGAAATATTTTATAGGTGCCCTTGTTTTTTAATTTGCGCAAAAAAGTGAAGTTGTCTTCCACGTGTTCAATGACATCAATTGCCATGACGACATCAAAGGAAATACCCGTTTTTTGAAGGAAATCTTCCTGGAAGAATTGCAACCGGGGTTGTTGTTTCTGCCTGCTGATCTCGATGGCCTGTGGGGAAATATCGTAGCCAGAGAATTGAACTTCATCAAAAGCTTTCTCTTTTGCCAGGCAGTTTAGAATTTCACCGGTACCACAGCCGATTTCGCATATGGTAGTTGGCAGAATGTTGTTGCTGTTTAGTATTTTGGTAATTTGCCTGGCTTTCCAGGGCGAATCTTCTGCATGCCAGGTTGGGTTGTTTTCCAGGTAATCTCCATCTTCGTAGATGGTGTTGGGGGCCATAGTTGTTTCCTTTGCAGGGGTTGGATAAAAAATACGACCGGTATATGGAGTGAATTAAGGACAGGATTCTATCAGCATTTTTTCTATTTTCTAATGATACAGCAGTGATTATACTTGCGATGGAGATTAGGACCGGAATATTAATGGAGGTTAGGATGATAAGTAAGAATTTGGCCTTGCGTTGTATAATGGCAGAAGTTAACCATACGATCTGAACTATGGAGTGGGAAAATGGTCATAGAAACCGCTTTGCTTGCTGGTGCCCTGATTGAAGTTGCGAAAAAGCTGGCTGAAAAGGCCGTGATTGACCCAGCCCTGGAAGCCGGGTTGGAGCCGTTTACGAAATGGCTCAAAGGTGGATTAAATCAGAAAAAAGCTGAAAAAGAACTGCAAACAGCCTTTGATGAAGCCATTCAGCAGATGGGCGCTCCGAAGAATGATGATGATAAACTGCTCATCTGGCTGCAAGGGGTTGGGCTTGACCGGCTGCGTGCGGGCGGAAATGCGCCTCTACGGCGGCAAGTGGCGCTGGCCCTGGTGGGGTTTACGGATGAAAAAGCACCCCCACCTGAAAGTTTGATGATCGCGTTGGGCTGGCCACGCTCGGGCGCAGCTGAACTCTCCAAATTGCTGGCAAAGCTGCGAACAGGTCTGGCAAACACAAGCTGGAAGCCCATGATTGATTTTGCAAATGAAGCCAGTAAGAAAAATGTACTGAAAGAAATTCTGGGACAAGTAACACGATTCAATGATGCTCTCGTTCACACTCCGGAAGGAGACGCACTGCGGGTAATATGGATCGAGAAGAAGCTCGACCTGCAGCAAGCGGCAGATATTGAGGCAAAATACCGGCGCAACATCCTGCTGGATTTTGAGAATATGGAAATGCGCGGGCTTTCACCGCAATTGCTGACATCCAAGCCTGATATCAACCCGGCATTAAAATCTTTACCGCTGGAAAGTGTGTATCTTGAGCCAGGTCTCATTCCCTTGCGTTCGGAACGTGAGCGTGAAGTTGAATGGGATGAGATGCTCAGGGCAGATGATAAGAGTCGTTTGATTTCTGAACTGAGACAACAGCAAAAAAGGGTTTCAGACTCGCTGGCAGGAAGCAACAAACTTGTTATTGTCGGAAAGCCAGGCAGCGGCAAGACAGTATCATTAAAATTTATCGCGTTGATGCTGGCGCGTGGGCAGGCTGGGGCGGCAAGGCTGCGCTTGAATATGCCGTATTTGCCAGTTTACGTTCGCCTGGCGCAATTTGCAGAACGATTGAAAAAAGAAAAAGATTCCCAACTTTCGCTCGAGAAATTTCTTATGGATAGCATTGGCCCTTATTATTCTCCCGGCGAAAAGAACTTTGCGGATTTTGTTCAGCTGGCTCTGGATAAAGGCTTTTGCATGCTGCTCCTGGATGGTTTGGATGAAGTCGGCGATGTGGGCGATACTGTTTTAAAAGGCAAAACATTGCGCACCATGGTGCTGGAAGAAGTGCAGCGTTTTACCCGTTTGCGCTGTAATTCAGGCTGCCAGAACCGCATCCTTGTGACCAGCAGGTTGGAAGGATACCACCGTGGTGATCTTCGCGATTTTGACGAGATGGAATTGAGCGCCCTGACGATGCCGGATGAGGTGAGCGAGTTTTTGTTACGCTGGTTCGCTGCCCATGAGCAAAAGAATAATCCTGGGATGATCGAGACTGAGATTTTTCAACGGGCGCAGAGCTCAGTAGTCCCATTGATGAGCGATATTTTGCGCTCTGCCAGTGTTCAAAGACTGGCGATCAACCCTTTGTTGTTAACAATCCTGGCAATGATTCACAAACTCGGTACACGTTTGCCAAACGAGCGCGTGCGTCTTTACCAGATTGTTACCCAGACCATGATCGAAAGCTGGCGACAAGCTCAAACAAGGCATAATATATTAATTTACGATGTAATGCCTTCCTCCCGAGTAACGCCCATGATGGCTTCGCTGGCATACTGGGTACATGAAAACCAGCCAGGTGGAGCTATGCCTGAGAGCCGCTGGCGGGATGAGATCAAGCGTTTGCTGATTGATAATGATGATGAATTGAAACCTGATAAAGCAGATGACCTTGCTGAAATGTTTATGCGCCATGCACGGGAAGAGGTTGGATTATTAATTGAGCGCAGCCCAGGGCAGATAGGTTTTTTTCACCTGACGCTGGAGGAATATTTGGCAGGCGTGGATATCGCTGCACACCGCGAGTCTGAACGGCATGCCCTTGTGAAAAAACACTGGGTAAACCCGCGCTGGCGTGAAGTTTTGCTGCTGAGTGCGGGACAATTGATGATAAACACAAGCAAGGAATTAAATGATTTCGTGATTGACTTGCGAAATCTTGACGATCTGGGAAATCCAGAGCTGGCGGGTCTACCTGCCTTGCTGGCAGGGAAAGCCATTTCAGATGTTGGTCCTGAGCATTTTACCCGTAAGGTTGTGCGAGAAACACGAGCGGAACTGGTGGAGCTGTCAACCTCGAATCTTAAGCCAGAGTTACGTGCTGAGTGCGCCGACCTGGCTGACGAGCTCGGTCATATACCGGCTGACCTGCATAGCTTTATTGCGTTAACAGGGCAGCAATTTGCTATTGGCAAGTACCCGGTGACCAATGTACAGTATGAACGCTTTTTGAAGGCAGAGAATTTTGTAGATGAATCTTACTGGACAGGTTTCCTTCAGTTTGATAAAAAATCCATGCCCCTTATTAAATCACTGGATAAAGAAGTCGGTGACTGGACAAGGCGGCAGGAAAAAGAAAACGGTATCCTATACCCGACAGAATGGAGAACTGCCCGTTTTGGAGTTCTGCGTCCGAACGCGCCGGTGGTGGGGGTCAGCTGGTATGAGGCCAATGCCTATTGCAAGTGGCTGCTGGCGCACTGGGATGAGCTGGATGAAGGCAAACAGGGTTTCCCAAAACCGGCGATGATCCGCCTGCCCACCGAAGAAGAATGGGTAATTGCTGCGGGCGGGGAGCAAAACGGCCGGTTTGCTTTTGGTGAAAAACCAGATAAAGAAATTTCCCTGTACGCCAACACAAGCGAGAGCGGTATCAACCGCACCACGCCAGTCTGGATGTATCCGCAGGGTGAAAGCTTCCCGCATAAGCTGATGGATATGTCTGGCAATGTGTTCGAGTGGCAGGCAAATTACTGGGAAAAGAGCCACGAATATTTGGCATTGCGGGGCGGCTCGTGGAGCCTCAATGAAGACTACGCGCGCGTCTCCTACCGTAACGTCCGCCCCGCGAACTACGGGGACGACGATATTGGTTTTCGGGTGGTGGTGTTTGCCTTTCCCAAGTAGCAATTGGAATCCTGTTTTCTGTTTTTCTGTGTTCTGCCGCCCCCCCCCGCGAAGCGGGGAGCGTAAAAAATATATGCCTGGCGCTGGTTTGTTGACTGGTGCCAGGGCATTTTATAAAGGAGACTAACCAGGGAAGAGCCATCCGTCAAGCACCCTGCCAGGCAGGGCGATCTGCAAATCAGGTTGAGTGTCAGCCAGGAGACCTTTAGGAATATATTTTGGGGGGCAATTGTTGAAATTTTGTTGATATTTTGTGTATTGACAAATATCAACAAGAAACGTAAGATAATACTGTTGATATTTAGCGATATTATCCTATGTTCATCAAATACCACCAAAATTATCCAATATGACCACTCACGAGAGACGCCAAACGGTTCTGGATCTGCTGCAAAAGCAGCCTGGGTTACGCGTGCCTGAGATTGCGCAGGCGCTGAGTGTCTGTGAGGGGACTGTGCGGAATGACCTGAATGCGCTTGAAACTGAGGGATTATTGATGCGCGTGCACGGTGGGGCGGTGCTACGGGATCAACCGAGGAATTTCAATGCATCCTTCAACATTCGTTACAACGAGCACGGGCCGGAAAAAACATCTATTGCGCGAAAAGCGGCTGAGCTGGTGCAGAGCGGCGATTCTCTTTTGTTTGACTCTAGCAGCACGGCGTATTACCTGGCGCAGCAACTGGGTGACCGGCAGAGGTTGCGTGTAGTCACGAATGGTATTGATATCGCGCGTTTACTGGGGCAGAACTCGAGCAACACCGTCATCCTGATTGGCGGGATGATGAATCCGGATGGGTCTTCTGTGACCGGGTTGTTGAGCGAGCAAATTATTGCGGAACTGCATATTCAAAAAGCCTTTGTCTCATGCAGCGGTTTTAGTGTGGAACGCGGCATGACCGAAGTACATTTTGAGGAAGCGCAGATCAAGCGCAAGGCGCTTGAGTCGGCGCGGCAGATTTTTGCGCTGGTTGATGCAAGCAAACTCGGACAGGAAGATCTAACTTCTTTTGTGCGTCCTTTACAAATCACGCACCTGTTTACTGATGCAGGTCTGACAGAAGAATGGAAAGCACGTCTGCAGTGGGCGAATGTTCCATTCACGATATGTGAAGGCGAGACTCTGCCAGCCTGAACTCTGCAAGATGCGAAAAACCAGCAGTACCCCCAGCTCGTCTACAGACTGTGAAAATTAAACTATCAATGGAGAAGCATCAATGAATTCAAAAGAGCGTGTCATCACCGCCCTGCGACGAACCGGAACCCCGGACCGGGTGCCGGTGCAATTTGATCTGTGCCGTCCTTTGCTGCAAGGTTTTAGCGCGAAGTACGGCATTCCGGTCAAGATGAGCCCCTCCTATTATGAGGACCTTACGTTCCGCACATCTGCAAAGGCCCTGCGAACAGCCATGGGCAGCGATTGCGTGGTGGTGGGTGGCGGGTTGCCCGCCGGTTACAGCCACCCAACCACTGATGACGGCTGCATCATCAACGAATTTGGGATGCAGATGCGCCAGGGACTGTATTACATGGATGTGGTTAAGTGTCCCTTTGATGCGATCAGTTCCCAGGCTGAGGTGCAGGCTTTTAAGTTCCCCGATCCATACGCGCCCGGGCGGTTTGAGACGGCTGTGCGCGATATCGAAACCTATAAGAATGATTATTTTGTGATTGGCGATGTTGAACTGACCATGTTCGAGATGGCCTGGCACATGGTTGGAATGGAAAAATTCATGGTCGATATGGCTTCACATGAGGCCTATATTGAATCGTTGTTGGATCAGACTATGAAGTTCACGATTGGGATTGCCAAGCAGTTGGCGGCCCTGGGAGTGGATGGTTTGTGGTTTGGGGATGATTTCGGTGCACAAAACGGCATGATGATCTCGCCCAAAATGTGGCGTAACATTTTCAAGCCGCGCTTTGCCGAGGTATTCCAGGAAGTGCGCTCGGTTAACCCGAATGTACTGGTGATGTATCACTGTGATGGGGCCATCTCTCCGATCTTGAATGATTTGATCGAGATCGGTCTGGATGTGTTCAACCCTGTGCAGCCGAATGTTCCGGGGCATGAACCGCAGGAGCTGAAGACCAAGTTTGGCGACCGGCTATCCTTCTGGGGCGCGATTGACCAACAGTACGTCTTGCCGCGCGGAACTGCAGAAGAAATTGAAAAGGACGTGGCCGAGAAAATCAGCATATTGGGTGCTGGCGGTGGTTATATGTGCAGCCCGGCGCATATTTTACAAGCCGATACCCCGCTGGAAAGTATCGAAACCTTCCTGGGGGCCGTGCGCAAATACGGAAATTATTAATCAGGAGTATGGCATGAAACGCATTGGTTTTCAATTCAAGATCCTCCCCGAACATCTGGCAGAATATAAAGAACATCACAAGAACGTCTGGCCCGAAATGCTGGATGCGCTGCACGCAGCAGGCTGGCATAACTATTCCCTGTTCATGCGCCCGGACGGCCTGATCTTTGGTTACTTTGAAACTGAAGAAAGCCTGCAGGCAGCGCTGGACAAAATGGCCGCAACGGATGTGAATGCCCGCTGGCAGGATTTCATGGCTCCGTTTTCTGATACCAACGCCCGGCCTGATGAAAACTTCACCGTGTTGGAAGGCTATTTTCATCTTGATTAGCCCGTTCTATTCATCCTCTTTACCCGGGAACGATGCAGTTTCGGGGCTTGAATTTCAACAGGTGCAATGATGTCTACTTATTACCTCGCAATTGATCTTGGCGCTGAAAGCGGACGCGCCATTATAGGGACACTGGACGGCGAAAAACTGTCTTTAAGCGAAGTTCACCGCTTTTCTAACGGGCCTGTTCGCACCCCGGATGGGATGCATTGGGATGTGCTGCGTTTGTGGACTGAGATCAAGGCTGGCATCGCGGCTGCCG
>JBBRWF010000014.1:0-20204 GCA_038249405.1 Anaerolineales bacterium | reverse complement strand
ATCCGCGCTTACGAGCAAAAAGAAATCCCGGCGGAGATAAAAGCCCAGATACTGCAGGCCTGTTTGCGCGCTCCCACCGCAGGAAATATGATGCTGTATTCGATTGTGGATGTGACCGAGCAGGCGTTGAAGGACAGGCTGGCGCAAACGTGTGATAACCAGCCGTTTATAGCCAGGGCGCCAATGGTGTGGTTGTTCCTGGCAGATTACCAGCGCTGGCAGGATTATTTTGTGGCTTGCGGCGTGGAAGAAATCTGTGAACGGGAGAACCAGGCAATGCGCAAACCGGCTGAAGGCGACCTGTTGCTGGCGTGCTGCGATGCGCTGATCGCGGCTCAAAGCGCGGTGGTGGCCGCTGAGTCGTTGGGGATTGGTTCCTGCTACATTGGCGATATCATGGAGCAGTATGAGACTCATCGCGAACTTTTCAACCTGCCTCAATATACGTTCCCGATCTGCCTGATTTGTTTTGGCTATCCCACCGAGCAGCAGCTTAATCGTGAACAGCCCAAACGCTTTGATGAAAAGTTCATCGTATTTGAGAACCGCTATCAACGGCTGGAAACATCCGAATTTGATGAAATGTTCCGCCAGCGCCATGAGCAAATGTTCAATGGGCGGGCCAGCATTGAAGGGTCGATTAACGTGGGACAGGCGATGTATCGCCGCAAATTCAGCGCCGAATTTTCGCTTGAGATGACTCGTTCCGTGCGGGCCATGCTAAAAGATTGGGAGAGCGAGCGGTGAAAGGCGCATATTCCCCTACGAAATGGCTTAAAAAGCGCGATTTTATGGCATAATGTATTTATTAGAGCGAATGCTCAGTTGTTGAGCATATAAACATCTTGAAAGGATAATCCATTGCCACAGGTAAATTACAAACACGAAAAACGCCAGAGAGAATTAGAAAAGAAAAAGAAGAAAGATCAAAAGATTAAAAGCAAGATGGTCAAGAAGCCTGCCGAGCCCAAGGAAAACGCAGGAAATCCACCCGCGGAAAAGTAAGAATTTCCGACCTGCGAGGCAGGTAACTCATCGAAAATCAAGCGGCCCTAAAAGGCCGCTTTTTTGCTGAATAGTGAGCCTTTACTTGCGGGTCTGATTTCAATACAATATTCTCATGGAAAGAGATATCATCATCATTGGCGCGGGGCCGGCAGGACTTTCGACAGCCCTGCGACTGCATCAAATTGCTCCGCAGCTGGTTGCGCGCATCTTGATGATTGAGAAGAGCCATCATCCCCGCCAGAAGCTGTGTGCGGGCGGCCTGGTGGCAGATGCCGAGGTGCTGCTGGAACGCCTGGGCCTGGATGTGGGTGAAATTCCGCACGTGGATGGTTCAGCGGCGCATTTTGACTTTGAAGGCCGCGGGCTTTCCATTCGTCTCCCGGGCACTCACACGCTACGCGTCATTCGCCGCGATGAGTTTGATGCATGGCTGGCAGGCAAAGCGCGTGAACGCGGGATTGAGATCGTTGAAGGGGTGACAGTAAAGAATGTGATTCCCGACAGCGCAGGTGTGACGGTGGAAACGGATGCGGGTTCTTTTCGCGCGCGGCTCGTTGTGGGTGCAGACGGCTCCAAGGGGCTCACGCGCCGCTGCGTTTTGCCGCAAGAATCCACCAGCACAGCACGCGTACTGGAATTACTGGCATCCCCCAAGACCAAGTCAAAACACGGTGCAAACGAAGCTTATTTTGATTTCTTCCCGGTGGCGGCTGGCATTGCCGGTTACACCTGGGATTTTCCATCCCAGCTAAAGGGCCAGCCGATGCGCTGCTGGGGAATTTACGATATGAATATATTTCCCGGGGGGAAAAGAGCGGGGCTAAAAGAGACTCTGGCAGCCGATATGCTGCGTTCTGACTACAGCCTGGGAGATTATGAATTGAAGGGGCATCCAATCCACTGGTTTGACCCGTTCAACAAGCTGTCGGTGCCGGGTGTTTTGCTGGCAGGGGATGCCGCCGGTGCTGACCCGATGTTTGGCGAGGGGATCAGCATGGCGCTGGGGTACGGGTTGCTGGCAGCAAAAGAAGTGGCGCAAGCCTTTGAGCGGGATGACTTTGCCTTATCAGGTTACCGGCGCAAGGTGTTGTTAAGCCCATTGGGGCAGACGCTGGTTGCGCGTTTATTTATCGCGTATATTGTTTATTCTTTGCCGTGGAAATGGTTCCAGAGACTGCTGTGGTGGGTGCTTAAACCTGTTGTGGCCGTGATTGCGTGGGTTTTTGTGCTGAATTGGGCCAGGCGCTTGCGTTAAACCAGACGTATGGAACTATTATGCTTGTGGACGGACTTTTTTCATGAACCCGGGGGTATTTAAGCCGCGCTCGAGCAGGTAGGTAAAATACGCCTGCATCAAGGTTTCCATATCTTTCTGGGTTTCAGGTGCAACTTTGACCCTGAAGGAGTCATTGTAGTTGCTGCGCTGAAAGTGGCGCATATATTTGAGTACATCCATAGAAACAGGCCACAAACCGGGCAGTCCGTTCCCGCACTTTGGGCAGATAGCACCGCCCGAGGATGGCGAGAAATACTGGTTGAGAGCTTCGATGGGCGCGCGACAATTGGCGCATTCAAATAACTGCGGGCGGAAACCCAAAAAGTCCAACAGGCGCATTTCATAGTAACGAACCACCACCCACACCTCGACAGTGCCGCATAAACGCGCCAGGGTATCGGTCAGCAAACGGAAGAGCGGCGGGTTGCCGCCTTCCTGTTCATAGGTAAAGCGATCAAGCAATTCAAGAACATAGGAGGCATAGCCCGTGCGCAGCAGGTCCTCGCGCAGAGGCAGGTACGCATCCAGCGTATCCACCTGGGTGATGATGGGGATGTCGCGGGTTCTGGCAAGCTGCAAAATGATATGCGTGAACGGCTCCAGATGCCCGGCCTTGCGAGAGCGGATTTTGCGGGCACCTTTGACAATTGTGCGCAGTTTGCCCTGCTCAAGGGTATAAAGCGTCAACATGCGGTCGGCTTCACCCCAATTGGCATGCCGCAAGACAACGGCTTCGGCACGGAAAGAACGAGGCTGTTCTGGCATGAGAAGGGCTAGAGCCTTTCGATAATGGTGGCAGTTGCCATGCCGTGGCCGATGCACATGGTTTGCAAGCCGTAGCGGGCCTTGCGGCGAATGAGTTCGTATACCAGCTTGGTCATCAAAATGGCGCCTGTGGCGCCCAGGGGGTGTCCGTGCGCGATAGCACCTCCGTTAGGGTTCACCTTTTGCATATCCGCTTGAAATTCCTTTTCCCAGGCCAAAACAACCGGGGCAAATGCTTCGTTGATCTCGATCACATCCATATCGGCCAACGTCAAACCCGATTTTTTAAGCGCACGGTGTGTGGCCGGGATAGGGCCATCCAACATGATGGTCGGGTCTGAGCCAACTACCACACGCGTATCGATGCGGGCCAGCGGCATAAGGTTCAGTTTTCCGACAGCCTGCTCGGAGGCAAGCACCAGCGCAGCGTCGCCATCCGAAATTTGTGAGGAGTTGCCAGCGGTAACAACTCCGTTTTGCCGGAATACGGGTTTGAGGGCGGCCATTTTTTGCCGGTCAGGCGGGCGGCGAATACCCTCGTCAAGGCTGAATTTGGTCCCATCTGGAAAATATAGGGGCAGTATTTGCTCATCCCAATAGCCATTGTTAACGGCCTGACCGGCGCGCAAGTGGCTCTGGAAGGCAAAATCATCGAGTTCTTCACGGGTCAAGTTCCATTTTTCGGCCAGCATCTCGGCACTTTCGCCCTGGTGGACCAGTTTATGCCCAACATCGGGCCAGGCAGGCGGGTAATCTGTGCCCAGGGATTGGTGTGACATCATCTCGGAGCCGCCTGCCACCAGAATATCCGCATCGCCTGCCAGGATGGCTTGCGCCGCAAAATGAATGGCCTGCTGCCCCGAACCACACATGCGGTTTAATTGTACACCCGGCACGCTCACCGGGAAGCCGGCCTTGAGCGCAGCCAGGCGAGCCAGGTTGCCGCCCTGGTCACCAACGGGCGTGACCACGCCCCAAATGACATCTTCAACGCGCGCAGAGTCGATTTCGGCGCGGCGCACGGCTTCTTTTAGCACAGCAGCCGCTAATTCAACCGGTTGGAATGAATGCAGAGCGCCGCCGGGTTTCCCCGCGCCGATTGGGCTGCGTACCGCAGAAATGATAAAAACATCACGTTCAGACATACCGGCCTCCCCAAAAAAATTGAGTGCTTGTTTGTGGTATTGTAATCCTGATATACTTTTTACATACGAGCAGGATGATTACGAACATAGTTTGATTCCGGGCAGCGTAGAAATGGCTATTAATTTGACAAACCTGACAGGGAGAAACCCACATGCAAATCGAAATTATCGGAGTACCGATTGATCTTGGAGCAGACCGGCGCGGTGTGGACATGGGCCCCAGCGCTATTCGTTATGCCCATTTGCACAGGGAATTGGAAAAAACGGGGCATGCTTTTGAAGACAAAGGGAATGTAGAAGTTCCGATTGCGGAGGTGTGCAAAATTGGTGACCAAAACCTTAAATATATCGACTGTATTGTGCCCATGGCGCGGCGCACAGCCGGAGCAGTGGCCACTTGCATTCAACAGGGAGATTTTCCGCTGGTGCTCGGGGGCGACCATAGTATTGCGCTTGGCTCGATTCGCGGGGCAGCACGCCATAAAAAGCTGGGCGTGATCTGGGTGGATGCGCATGCCGATTTCAATACTGCGCAGACCACACCCTCCGGGAATATTCACGGGATGCCTCTGGCGGCGCTGTGCGGTCTGGGTGATGCGCGATTGGTGCAATTGTGGGATGAAGCAATTCCGGTACTTGATCCGCGCAAAGTGGTCGTGGTCGGCGCACGCGATCTTGATGATGGCGAAAAGCGTAACCTTCAGCAGACCGGGGTAATGGTGATGGGCATGGAGCAAATTGACCGGATGGGTATGTTCCAGACAATGGAAAAAGCGCTTGCCCGCATTTTGCCGGATGTGGACGGGATATACCTATCTTTCGATGTTGATGCTCTGGATCCGCAGCATGCCCCAGGGGTGGGGACGCCTGTGACAGGGGGGCTGACGTACCGTGAAGCACACCTGGCCTGTGAAATGGTTGCAGAAACAGGAAAGTTGATCGGCATGGATCTGGTGGAAGTCAATCCGATCCTGGATGTGCATAATCACACCGCTGCCCTGGCTGTGGAGCTGGCAGTTTCGGCCCTGGGACGGCGCATTTGGGCTGAATAGACAACTGTCTGTAAGGTTGGAGGCTGCGAATGAAAGATAAAATAACTGCATGCGTACCGGCCCAATTCTGGTGGTGGAAGATGTACCCAATGTGCTCGAACTACTCGAGGTTACATTGCGTTTTAAGGGTTACCAGGTAGTCAGCGCTCACAACGGAGTGGAAGCCCTGGAGCTGGTTGAAAAGACAAACCCGGCTTTGATCATCACGGATATATTAATGCCGCGCATGGACGGTTATGCCTTTTTGCAAAACTTGCGTACAACCAAACCAGAATTCCTGCGCATCCCGGTCATTTTCCTTTCGGCAACCTACGTGACACCAGAGGACAAAGGCTTTGCGATGAGCCTGGGGGCTGCGCGTTTTATTGAGAAACCGATTGATACCGATGATTTTCTGCTCACAATCGCGGAAATCATGGTTCAAGATCCAGCCACTTTACCGCAGCCGTTAAACTCGCGTGATTTTCTGCACGGCTACCGCGAGCGGTTGGAGCAGAAATTGCGCCATAAGAATACACAGATCGCCCGCACGGAACGGCTGATCCCAACTTTGCCAACCGCACAGCGCTCCGCTTTTGAATCCATGCTGCAACAGGCGTATAATGATCGAAAGAATATCCAGAATGAGCTGCAGGAAATTTATCGTAAGCTTGACGAACTGAAAGTTTCAGGAAGATAATATGAACCAACCCACTCTGGCGGACCTGGAGCGTCTTGCGCGCCAGGCTGGCCAAATTTTGTCAGACGGCTATGAAAAAGATCACCGGGTGGATTTCAAAGGGGTGATTGACCTGGTGACAGAAATTGATCATGCTTCTGAAGCATTCCTGATTGGTGAGATCAGCCGCAACTTCACCGGGCATAGTTTTCTTGCTGAAGAATCGGGCGCGAGCCTTGAGCAGACGGAACACCTGTGGATTATTGACCCGCTGGATGGAACAGTCAATTATGCGCACGGGGTGCCTGTTTTCTGCGTCTCAATTGCCTATTCGTACCACGGCAAAGTGGTGCTGGGGGCTGTTTACGACCCAATGCGGGATGAAATGTTCACGGCTGAAAAAGACAAAGGCGCCTGGTTGAATGGCCGCCTTATTAAGACATCCCAGGTAAGCGATGTACAGAAGAGCCTGCTTGCCACGGGGTTCCCTTACGATGCCTGGGATGCTATTCCCAGTAATTTCGCTCTTTTTGAAAAGCTGGGGAGAATGACGCAGGGGGTGCGGCGCCTGGGATCTGCCGCCCTGGATTTATGTTACGTGGCTGCCGGACGGTTGGAAGGTTACTGGGAGCTTTCGCTCAAGGCCTGGGATGTGGCTGCCGCCGGTTTGATCGCTGAGGAAGCCGGGGCGCTGGTCACCAATATAAAAGGCGGGCCGGATTATGTGAGTTCGCCGCAGTCAGTAGTGGCAGCAAACCCGGTGTTACATGCTCGTCTGCTGGCAGAACTGCACTGAGCAGAAAAATAACCACCGTCGGGTGGTTATTTTTCTAAAACACACAATCTCAAACCTGTGGTTGCCCGCTTTCATCGACTGATTGAATATCTCTGGCAATGAACTGTCTCACAGTGGCAGCATCCAGTGGGCCGCCATGGCCTACATATAATTTTTGGGGGTTATAGGATAGTAATTTTTGGATGCTTGCTCGGACTTCATTCATATCTTCGGCATAGTAATGAAAATTGGGACGGGTTGGCTGCAGGTTGCCGCCCAGCCAGCCGCCCATCAGCAGATCGCCAATGATCGCTTCTCCATTTTTAAGTAAAATTGAGATGGAGCCTGTAGTATGCCCTGGGGTAAAAATAATCCTTCCATCCACACCAAATTCGTTGAGCGAAATTTCGTCCTTGATTAAAATATCAGGCTTGACTCCTGGAAAGGGCTTGTTTACGAATGGCAAAATGATGCGCCCTTCCAGGTTGATTGCAGTGACCTTGCCCATATTCCCGCTCGCCAACATTGCGGCATCTGAGACATGTACGGCGGTTGGAGCATCCACCCAGCGTTTTAGTTCCAACGTGCTGCCAACATGATCCATGTGGGCGTGCGTGTGCAGGATCAACGAGAAATCTTTTGGTTCAATACCCAGCCCGGCCAGTGCGCGCAGGATTTTAATACCTTCGCGCGGCGCGCCAGTATCGACCAGGATGGTTTTGCGTCCCTTGATAAGATATGCGTTTGAGATGCTCAGTTTGATTTTGATTACTCTTGTCATGAGGGGGTCACCTTTGGCAGAACGGTCGCTAAAAAAATATGGCAGAACGGCGCCTGATTTGCTGCTTCCAAACCGGGCTGCTAATCATATACGGTGTATGGCGGTATTTGTCAAGTTGGGAATAGTTGATGGGAATAGTTGATGGGAATAGTTGTTGGGAATAGTTCAATACCCATTTTCCTTTGACCGATAGGGCTGTTACACGTACAATAGTTAACATATGCGACTTTGGAATTTAGGTTCAGGTGATCCGCTGCAATTGACGATCGCGGCCGATGCCCGGCTGACGACTCCGGACTATGTGAATGACCACATCTGGGAGTTGGATCTGGGCGGCGGCGATCCTTCAGCGCTTGCGCTGCGGACTACATTCGGGCTGCGCGCCCGCTTGATGCGTATCTTTCCGCGCTTTACAGAGAATGGCAAAGCACTTAATGACCCGGCTGAGTTTTTCGCGGCCCCGCGTATTCGCGCGTTTTATCCCAATATGCTTTCAGTTACTTTTTCACCCTACCAGGGGGTGGAGGTTGTGGCCGATTATTGGGCGACAGACTCGCAGGTGGTCAGCGGGCGGCTGACGGTGGCCAATCGCTCAGCAGTTCAACACCCGATTCGCTTTGAACTTGTGGGTCAATTGGTTCCGTTGGAAGGCCAGATCATGAGTGCCAACTTACGCCAATCGGTTACGGCGCTTGAGGGGAAGGTGGATGATTTGTGCCCGGTTTTATTTCTCACGGGCGGTCCGCAGGCTGGTCCGGGGCCGTATTCATCACTGGCTTTGATGCTGGATCTGGCTCCAGGCGCCACGCGCCAGATGAGCTGGGCACTGGCAGCGCTGAAAAGCCACCAGGAGTCGTTTGACCTGGCCAGACGCACGGTTGCACGCCCCTTTGATGCTGAAAAAGCCCGGATTGAACTGCTGAATGCGAGTGACACCCTGCAAATCACTACGGGCGATCTGGATTGGGATGCAGCACTGGCGTTTACACAAAAAACCGCACTGGGGCTATTTATGGGCTCGAGTGCCTATTTGCCCAATTCCAGTTTTGTCTTTTCGCGCCAGCCAGACCAGGGTTATTCGCGCGGCGGCGATGGCAGTGATTACCAGCATTTTTGGAATGGCCAACCTGCGCTTGAAGCATATTACCTGGCCTCGCTCTTGCCTGCTGTTCCCAGCCTGGGGCAGGGATTGATCCGAAATTTTTTGGTGGTTCAGGATGCTCACGACGGAGCGATAGATTGCAAGCCAGGTCTGGCCGGGCAAAGAGGCCGTTTTTTGGCGGCGCCTTATCTCGCCAGCATAACCTGGGGGTTGACAAATGCGGGGCAAAAGAAAGAATTTATCGATTCAGTCTACCCTGGATTGCTGGCTTTTTTCTGGGCCTGGTTTTCCCCGGCACGCGATCATGATAGAAATGGCCTGCCGGAATGGCAGCACCAGATTCAAACTGGTTTTGAAGAGAATCCACTTTTTGACGGCTGGCACGCCTGGGCTCAGGGTGTCAACATTACCACCGTTCAAAGCCCGGCGCTTTCGGCGGCCTTATATCGCGAGGCCCAGTGTTTGATCAAGATGGCTGAACTTTTGGGGCGGTCATCTGACATTGTATTGCTTAAATCCCAATCAGAAACCTTGCGGAAGGGTATTGAAGCGTGCTGGGACATTGACGGCGCTTTTTATCACTACACTGATCGTGATACACATCTCAGCCTGCCCGGGAAAATGCTGAGCGAACGCCAGGCCGCTCCTGAGTTTGACCTGCAAAAGGAGTTTAAACAACCGGTGCGGCTGGTAATCCGCATCCTGGGGCAGGATGAAACGCTTAAGCGCCCAAGGGTGACGGTCTCGGGCACACTTAATGGACAGGAAATAACAGAATTTCTTGATGCGCATGATTTTTCTTATAGTTCGAGCGGAGCAGTTGCTACAACCGAAAAAGTCTATACTACGCTGGGACATTTTGAATTTCAGGGTCTTAATCGCCGCGACCGTATCACCATCCAGACTGTGGATCTGACAATCGCTGACCATACCCTGCTGCTGCCCTTATGGGCTGGCATTCCGACAGAACGTGAGGCACATGCGCTGGTGTACCAGACGATTTTAGACGCTGATCTGTTTGATCATCCTTTTGGCCTTCCTGCGCTGCCGCGCCTGTTTATCCGCGATGCGGACCCGGTGAGCTACAGCGTGCATTTACCCTGGAATCAACTTATCGGAGAGGGGCTTCTGAATTACGGCTACCGGCGTGAAGCCACCCGGCTGACCGCTCACATCATGTCGGCAGTCATCCAAAACCTTAAGCGCTCGCAGGCTTTTTACCGCACGTATCATGCCGAAACGGGCGCCGGGCAAGGGGAGCGGAATACGCTGCATGGTCTGGCTCCGATAGGACTTTTTCTGGCAGCGCTGGGTGTTGAAATCCAATCGCCCACAAGGGTGATTCTGCGGGGAGAGAATCTATTCCCCTGGCCGGTTACGGTAAAATATAAGGAATTGACAGTGACACGTTTAATGGGCCAGACAGAAGTAATTTTCCCGAACGGCCAACCGGTGATCGTGACCGACCCGGGTGATGTAGTTGTCTCTTGTGACTAAGGAGTGAACAATGGCAGAATCAACCAGTATCCATGCAATTGTGACGGCAGTGATCCAGGAACAGGATGTAGATATGGCCTTGCGCGCCCTGGAGCAAGTACATGCTCCGGTTACACACCTGGCGAGCGCAGGCGGCTTTTTGGGACGCCGCAATGCAACGCTCTTGATTGGTTTGCGGGATGGTGAAGAAAAGATGGTGTTGAAGGCGCTGCAGGCCTCTTGCCGGCAACGCGTTGAATATCTTGCCATTCCACTAGAAGGTTCACCGCTGCCCATGCCAACTCCCGTCCCGGTCACGGTGGGCGGCGCCACGATCTTTACCATACCGGTTGAACAGTTTGAGGAGTTTTAGCGATGAAACTAATATTTGCAATTCTTAAAGATGATGATGTCGATACTGTTGTTCAGGCTTTGACCTCAGCCAGCTTTCGTGTGACGCGTGTGGCTTCCACGGGTGGTTTTTTTCGAAAGGGTAGTACTACGCTGCTGATTGGCGTGGATGATGACCAGGTACAGGCTGCCATTGAAGTACTGCGCGAGAATACCACGATAGAGCCGAATGAACCGAAACGCGCAACGGTATTTGTTGTACCGGTCAGTCAATTCGAGCAGTTATAACTGACGCATATTGGTCAATTTTGCGATATGATTTGCAATTCATTACGGTTTTTTATCGATTTAAAATGGATTTTTGAATTAAATAGTTTTTAGGCTGGTAAGGCCTGGAAAACAGCATCTGAGGTTGTGTATATGTCTAAATTACTTGAGAAAACCCGCTACCTGGCGCTTTTTGGTGTTTTGGGTTTGATTGTGGCTAGCCTGGCAGCATTTATTTGGGGAATGTTTCAGACTTTCTATGCTGTAAAATTGATCATTGAAAGTATGGGAGCAGATGCTGGCATTACGGTTGCGTTATTTCAAATTGTAGATATTTTCTTAATCGCAACTACGTTCTTAATCTTATCGGTAAATTTATACGAGCTCTTTATTGCAGAAGTGAATGTTCCAGATTGGATGATAGCTCATGACCTGCACGAGCTTAAGGCAAAATTGAGCAGCATGATTGTGATGGTCATGGCGGTTAAATTTTTGGAAAAGCTTGTGGATGTGAAGGATTACGGAAGCCTGCTGCAATTTGGGGCGGCAGTCAGCCTGGTTTCTGTAGTGCTGATCGCTTTTAGCTATTTTGGCCATAAAAATTCTTTAAGCACAAACTCATCCATGAAGAAATGATTCTGATTTGAAATATAAACTTGTTATTTTCGATTTTGATGGCACTCTGGCTGATTCTTTTCCGTGGGCCTTGAGTATTGCCGATCAATTCGCGGACAAGCACGGCATCATGCGCATTGATCGAAGCCAGATTGAGAACATGCGGGGGTCATCGGTGGGGGCTTTATTAAAGGATTTCAAGATTCCAATGTGGAGATTGCCGTGGCTGCTACGGGATGTACGGCGATTGATGGGGCAGTCTTCAGGACAGATCCAGCTTTTTGAGGGCATGGAAAAGATTCTTAGCCGCCTGGCAGCCCAGGGTACGAAGCTGGCGGTGGTGACTTCAAATTCCTTTCAGAATGTTCAGGGGGTTCTGGGACAGGACAGCGCGGGATTGATCGATTATTATGAATGCGGTGTGGGGCTTTTTGGGAAACAGGCTAAATTTCGCAAAATACTAAAAAAGAACGGTATTGCGCAGGGAGAAACCATCTGTATTGGCGATGAGACCAGGGATATTGAGGCGGCGAGGAGCGCCGGGCTGGCGTGCGGGGCGGTGGGATGGGGTTATGCCAGCGTGGATATGCTTCTATCGCAAAAACCGGACTTTATGTTTGCCAGCGTGGAGGAGCTTGCGGAGAACCTGCTGGCGTAGGCAAAGCCGGGTGTACGGGTAATACCAGCGAAACCCAGGCGATCATTTATAGTGATTAAGGAACCGCCCCGCAGTTCAGTACATCTAAAAGATGTGTGGACTGCGGGGCTGGCTTTATTTGGGTGGGGTGATCAGGGTTTGATCTCGAAGACGGCCCCGGCGGTGGTGCCCTGGACTTCGGGGAAGTAGGCTTGCCAGGCATGCGCAGGCAGTATGTGGTATTGACCTGCCAGGGATGGAATGATGGTGTAGTTCAGTTCGTAGGTACCAGCAGGCAGGTAATCCGCGCTCCAAAGGATGTGGTCGCTGTAGATTTGGGGCCTGTTGAAATACCACCAACCCCACCCTTCGCTAAATGGGTCTGAGGGGTCAAATACAGCTGTGACACTTTGATCCTGTTCGCCCTGCTGGCTGGTCTTGAGTGATGAATCAAGTATGTCGCTGCCGGCAGGGATGTAGTCCTGGATCATCAAATAGTAAGCATCGTTGGGGAGAGTAATTGAAAGCTTTACGCTGACACGCCCGCTGCCATCGGGTTTGATGGTGTAGGCGGTAACCGGCTGGCAGGTGCCGCTGGCACAGTCTGTAAACTGACGGCTGATGGAAATACCCTGCTCAATGGCCGGGGCGCTTTCCACCGGGCGGTCAACTGTGAGGGCGGCGCGATAATACAAGGTGCCAGTACCAGCCTGCCGGGTAATCAACAGGGAATTGGCACCGCTCAGGTTTAGCTGCGTGAGTGGGGCAGTACTAATGACTGTGGTCATATTTTGGGGACCGGAGGCCTGGCCCTGAGCGAAGGGAGAACTGTTGAGCGTTGCAGAAAAGCCAAACTCGCCGCGAAGTTCACCGCTGGCTCGCATATACTTATTCAGGGCCAGGATGACCCAGGCGGTCTCATAGCTGGAGGCCCAGCGTCCAGCCACATCACGCTGGGAGGCGAGATAGCGCACGGCGTCGGCAGCAAGCGGGGTGGCAGGGTCGCGTTCGGCGAGCGCATTTAGAATGATGGCGCTGGTAAACAGCGGAGTGCCGGGGTTCATCCAATCGCCCGCAGGGCTTTCCCAGTGCACCCCAGTGGCCGAACGGATGGCACTGGCTTCCACATCCGAAAGCAAGGTGCGCACGCGCTCATCGACCGGTGAGATGCCGTGCAGGGTTTGCAAAAGCATGGCCCTGGCCCAGGGTGCAAGCAGATTGCGGTTCTCGTACAACATATCCGTGATGGAAGGGTCGACAGTCAGGTCGCCGGTTTTTTGGAGAACATAGAAGTAGAAAGCAGCGCGGTTGGCCTGCCAGCCAATACGCAGATCTGCCTGGGCAGTGAAGGGCTCGGCATTGGCCGTTAGATAATTGCGGCCTCGCTCTATAGCGCCAGCCAGATCGATATTTTCCAGATTGAGGCCGCTTTCCAGGGCCTGCTGCAAGGCGAATATTGCATAGGCTGTCAGATAGGGATCGCTGTGGGTGCTGTCGATTGTCCAGGGCCAGCCGCCGTCATAACGCTCGAAGGTGATCAGGCGGTTGAGGTCGGTTGCGAGGTTGGTTTGCAGGCGAGCGGTGAGATCGGCATCCGTGATGCCGGATTCCTTGAGCGTGCGGTAGGTGACGACATTGGGCAATAAGGTAGAGACTAGTTGTTCGGTACTCCAGATGTGCTCGGATGTGTCGAGGGCTTTGAGCGAACCGAGAATGGCGGCGGCCAGAGATGGAGACATTTCCAGCTGCAAACTTCCGCCGAGCGGCTGGAAGCTGCGCGGCAGTGCGATGATTTCCTGCCGGGTGGCACTGCCGGTTAATGAACCGGCAGTGGAAAAGGTTTGAGGGGCTGCATAACGTAAAACGGGAATGGGGCCGTCTGTGGGGCGGGAGGCATCCTGCCAGGCACCAGCTTTGACTGTGAAAATTGCAATGACAGCATCGCCATCTTGAACCAGGCCGTTCCAGCTGACCCGGGCGCGGCCATTGGCAGGCAGCTGGATGGTTTGCTCCGCTTTGGATTTTTCGTCGAGTGTGAGGCCAGCGGCTTGCAGGCTGACGACGGCATGCAGAGCCTGGCTGGTTGTGTTGTTGATGATGGCGGCAAGTTCTGCATGGTCACCGACGACAAGGAAGCGCGGGGTTTGCGGGCGGATGAGAACTTCTTTGCTGGTGACGACGCGAACACGGGCCTGACCCACACGGGTATCTTTGGTAAGACCGCGGGTATCGACCTGCCAGGTGGTGAGGTTATCGGGCAGGGTGAGGGTGATGCGGGCTTTGCCCTGCGCATCCGTCAAAATATCAGCTTTCCAATAAGCAGTATCGGGGAATTTTTCGCGGAGGGTCAGAACATCTGCGCCACCGCCACCCCCGCCGCCGCCTGGGAAATTGAGCACGCGACCGGCAAAAATGGCAGCGGTCAGGCCGGTGTGCACGCCAAGCGGCTGGATATCATAATAGGCCGGAACAATGTCTTCGGAGTTAGGGTCTGCCAGCGCAAGGGCGGCAAGATCGACCACGGCCATTGAGAATTCGCCCTGCACGGGCTGGCCTTTTGAATCTGTGACCGTCAAGTCAAGCGTGAGACTGTCGCCGGGTTTTGCTTTTTCGGGGGTGGCTTTCAGGTCAATATTGAGGGTAAAGGCCGAAGGCTCAACCGGCAGGTTGATATAACCCTGCCGAAAATCCACATTATCGGGACCAATCAGGGTGGCGGACACATAAAGATTGGGGGCAGACTCATCGGTGAGGGGCAGGTTGAATTTATAGCCCTGCGGGGGCACGCTGACCACTTCCACCGATTTGAAAGTGCTGCGTTCACTGGTCAGCAGGGCCAGGACGGGGGCGTTGAAGGGGTTGGGGATGAAGATTTCGGCGCTTTCGCCCGGTTTATATTTGTCTTTGTTGGCCGTGATCTGCAACTGCTGGTATGGCAAATTGGGCCATTCGGCATTCTGCGCGCCGCTGACCCACAGGATGGTCTGCGTGTGCGCCGCGGCGGAAGTTACATCCAGAACATAGGTACCGGCATCGGGCGGCGTAAAGCTGACATGTGCATTGCCAGAGGCGTCGGTGGTTACAATTTGACTGTCGACCGGGGTGTAGATGGGAGTAAATGTAAAGTTTCCATATATAGCGCTGGCATCGCTGGGTTCCCAGCGGACTTTTTCAAAAGCAACCGTGAGGGATTGGCTGACCGGCTTTTTGTCCCAGTCGACACTTAAGAGGCTGAAGCCGAGCGGGGAACCCGCCTGCCCAACCCAGGCATCTGGACGAATACCGACATAGAAGCTTTCGGGGTGGAGGGTGGCGGTTGCGCGGGCACTGACCGGGAACCCGCCCGATTCGCTGGCTGAAATTTCGAGGGTCAGCTCGGAGGTGTCATCGGCGTTTATCCCATCGAGGGGGATGCTGAAGGTGCCATCCGCGCCTGTACGGCCTTCTCCATTAGAATAGATGTTGCCAAACTGCCCGGAGGCAGTGGAGAGCCAGTGGGCGCTCTGGGTACCGGTGGTAAATTTGGGGATGGAGAAGTAGGATTTGCGGGCGTAAAAGGTCCAGGTGAAGGGCAGATCGCTGACCGGGGAACCGAAGAAATATTCCGCTTTGACCAGGCCGGTCAGTTTCTGCCCGTTTTTGACAGGGTTGGGACTCAAGGCGGCGGAGAGATTGATTTCCGGTTTCCGGTAATCCGCGACCTGGAGGGAGATGGAACCGCCAACCAGTTCCTGATCCTTCAAATTAACGGAAATACTGTAATAGCCGGGAATGGCGTTGGCGGGTAACACATATTCGCCGCTAAAGGTACCGAAATCTGAGACCTTTGCCGACTGCGGCGAACTTATCTTTCCATTCGGGCCCATCCAGACGATGTCCAGGGTGTTTATGGCTGTATCTGTGTAGCGCCCATCGTATTTTGTTTTGAGGATGCCGCGGTACTGGACGGTGTCACCGGGACGGTAGACGGGCCTTTCGGTGTAGAGATAGGTTTCGGGGCGCGGACCAGCGCTGTTGAGGCTAAGGTTAAAATCCCAGGGGGAAATGCCCAGACCCCAGTCGGAGGAGGCAGCGCCGAATTGATCATCGCCGGGCTGCCCAATAATGGCATACAGGCTATAGCCATCGGATGAAGTAGTTAGCGGCGCGCGCCAGAGGCCGTGTTCATCGGTGACACCGTTGGCGATACTGGCGGCTTTATTGTCATAGAGCGTCACGGGCATATTTTGCACCGGGGTTTGCGTGCGCAGGTCGACAGCCCAAACAAGCGCTTCGGTTGGGCTGGCTTTGAGAGTGACATTGATGTTGCTGGTCACCACAGAGTAGCGGTTGGTGCTGCTGTTTTGGTTTTCGGGTGAATAAAACTGCACGAAATAGAATCCAGGGGTGAGCGGGCCATCACTCAACGAGACTGGCACGGGCTGGTTATCATTGCGCGGAAGGTTGGGGCTTATCTGCCAGGACTTTATTTCTGAGGCTGTATAGCTTTGTTCATATTGATAATCGGATAGAACTTTCAGGAAATCGGGGGCAGTCATTGCACCGCGTGAAACGAAGATGGAGTTAAGGTTGACGGCCTGCACACTGATAAGCGGATTTTCTGGACGCACGAACAGCGCTGGCAGATAGGTGCCCAGGCTGAGGTCGGGGCTGGCATCGGGTTCGGTAAAGAGAAAAGTGCTTTCTTGTGCGAGGGCCTGTCCCCAAAGATCCTTGAGATTGGATGAGAATGTAACGGTATAACTCTTGCCGGCTTGAAAGACACCACTGACAAGAATCTTTGCGCCTTCGACGTAATAGCTGTAGTAGCCTGGTTTGGGGTTGATGCTGACCAGGGATTCCAGTTCAGCTTCGGTGTAGTTGGCAAGGGGGGTCGTGAATGTGATCTCCATGTTGTTGGTTGCGGGGCGGGTGGCGCCATTTGGGAAACTGGAAGAGGCAACTCCAAAATCTGGCACGCTCTGGTAGGCGATCTGGGTTTCGCTGCTGAGCGGGGCGCCGCCTTTGGAATGGGCGCGGGTGTCGATGATGAGAGTATAGCTCGCGGCGCGCTCAAGCAAGGCAGCGGGCTTGAAGGTTAGCATGCTAAATTTTTTGTTCCACTCAAAAGTACCTGAGACCAATCCGCGCGGACCGGTAAAGCTAAAGGCGGATTCGACGCTTTTGGCATCCATGGACTGGTTGAAGGTTATTTCGAGGGTTGTATTGAGATTAATCGCACCGTTGGTATCTTGTAATAAGACTTTTTCAACCGAAGGCAGGGTGGTGCTGAAGGCCCAGGTAGTGTTCTGGTTGTTGGCATCGAGCGGCATGCCGCTGGTGCTGGTGAGTTTGAGGTTAACGCGCGCGATATATTTGACACCGCCTGCGAGGGCAGGTTCGGCATGGAAGATGTAGGTACTGGTATTCAGCCATTCGCCTTTGCCAGGGGCAGCAGGTTCGAGCGATAACCCGGCGGGCAGGCTGGCCTGATCGGCTCCGAGGGGCGTTACGGGTTGATTAAATGAAACGACGATGGCAGAGTCTGGAGAAACGTCGGAGGCCATGGCAGCGGGCAGGATCTGGGTCACACGCAGCGGACCGGGGGTCTGGTAAGAGAGATTGATGGGCTGGATAGGCGCGAGACCACTGGCGGAGCGGGCAGCGGTGCCGAGCGTGATGGTCACTTTGCTGCTGGCGGGTAGAGCGGCTTTAGGAGCCAGGGTGAGGGCGGTATCGTCGACCCAGCTAAAGACAAAGCCACCGGGGAAATCTGCGCTCAGGGCTGTTTCAACGGAGGCGCGATCCATTTTTTCGCTAAAGTATAAGGTGGTGAGTCCCTGGAGGGCAATTTGACTGCCGACTGGCGGCACGGTTTCGACGATGGTGGGCGGCAGAGGCGAAGGTGCGGCGGTGGGGGCGGCGGGGACGGTGGGAAGAACGGCAGGCGCGCCACCGGGCAAGCCCATGTTGCAGGCCAGTGAAATAAGAATCAGGATAAAAATGACGGATTGCCAGACGGGAAAGCGCTGCTTCATATTAATTATCTCCTGAGAAGGAAGGCTAAATTTATTATACTCAAATGAGCTGGCATGAATGATCCCCTTTGAGTTTAAAAGTAGTGCTGCCAGGCATCCGGTTTGACTTACAGCGCGTGCCATTCCTGAAAGGCTTTCATGCGCGCGCTGATATCTGGTTCAGGTCGTTTAGAGCGGTCGGGCACTTGAGGGGCTTGGGTGCCGGCCAGAGCAGCAAAGACGGCGCGGACGCCGTTGGCTACGTTGGTGGGATCATATCCGCCTTCCAGAATAAAGACGATTTTCCCGTTGCAAAGTTCCCACGCCAGGTCAACCAGTTTTTGGGAAATGGAATAGAAGCCGCCAGTTGAAAGCCCAAGCGAGGTAAGCGGATCGGTATGGTGGGCGTCAAACCCGGCGGAGATGATTAGCAATCCCGGTTGAAAGGCGCGAAGCAGCGGGGCCAGATTTTGTTCAAAGATCTGTGAAAAGCACTTGTCCCCGCTGTAGGCGGGGAGTGGAAAATTGGCAATACGCCCGCGGGCGTGAGGGGCGTCTTTGAGCCCACCGCTGCCGGGGTAGATGTTTTCCTGATGGGTGGAGAAGTAGCCCGCGTGCGGGTTGTCCCAGAAGGCTTTTTGGGTGCCATTGCCGTGATGGGCATCGTAATCGATGACAAAGACGCGTTCAACCCCATGCTCGAGGGCATCCAACGCGGCGATGGCGGCGTTGTTCAGCAGGCAGAAGCCCATGGAGGTTTGCGGTTCGGCGTGATGACCGGGCGGGCGGACGATGGCAAAGGCATTAGATTGGTTGTTTTGGAGTACGGCGCGGGTGACTGCCAAGGATGCTCCGGCGGCCTGCAGGGCAGCCTGATAAGAGTGGGGGGTGACGTAAGTGGGAGCAGGGTCAATGAGGCCTGGGCCCTGCGTACAGTCTATTTCGAGCTCTTTTAGCATACCGAGCGTGTGCACCCGGCTTACGTCTTGAAGACTGGCAGCGGTAAACGAGGTGGATTCAATGCCGGGGATGGATGCCAGGTTTATCAGGTCCAGCCGCGCGGGGCGCTCGGGGTGGTCGGGGAAGTGGTGGTGCGGGGCGGGGAAGTAAGTGTAGAGGGTGCTCATGGGTTAATTTTACATCAGACCACGGATTACGATGAACCCCAAAAGCGGACCGCAGATTAGACTGATTAGGGGATTTCATAGATGGCCGGGGACGTACCGTAGATTACGCTGATTGGATGATTTCGTGGATGTGCGAGGACGGGTACGATGTGCCCAGGGATGAGCGTGATGTTTCGCAGGGTTTTGCGCTTCCGCTCATTAAACGACTACGAGATATGTCTTGCGACATACCTCGTAGTCTTGAGGGGGAGGGACACCACCGATTGGGGGCATGGGGGGGCATGCATGTCCAATTTGTTCGGTGGAGACACCCGTTATACCAATAAAGGGGGGCAGGTGTCATTAGAGTTATATTACACCTTTATTGTCCGATTTGCATTAATTTCAGATTAGAGTTTTCTGGAACCCTGTTCCCTGCTTTCGCCGAAAAGAGTCAACCATTCATCCAATTCCTTGGTGCTCATCGCTTTTTTGTCAGCCGTACCCGGGGGCGGCCCAGCGCGCAGCGTTTCGCTGACGGTGCGGGCAAATTCATCGGATGAGAAGACCCTGGCCCCGACAGATTTTGCTTCGGACTGTACACGATGATCTGATGAGACTACGTTCCAATTTTTGGCGTCATTTTTTAGTTTTTTCAAGCGCTGGCGGATGGCTTCGTCTGCGATGAGAGGCTTACGCACAAAGTGGGCTTTGATGAGGCCTACTTTACGATTCTCCGGCATTCCTGGCGGGGCGTTGTCGAAGTAGATTTCGACCTGCCCGCGGCGGGAGATGCGGCAAAACTCGTTGAGAAGATTGATAAGATCCGTCTCATCGTCCAGCGAGTTGAGATCCAGTCCAAGCTTGGGGATCAGGTTGTGACCATCTATGAGGTAAGGCATACTTGCATTATACAGCAGGCTTTATGATCGTCCGGCGAATCTGGGCTGGGAGCGAAAAGTTGACATTGACACCAGCGGTCTTTGCGGTATAATCCTCCGTCGCTAAGGTCGACTAGCTCAATGGCAGAGCAACTGACTCTTAATCAGTGGGTTCCGGGTTCAAGTCCCGGGTCGATCACCACTATATGTGGGGGTTAGGGTCATACCTAACCCCCACATTTGGTTAAAAGCCGGATAATTTTCTTTGCTGAAATGGGCTTGGTTGCAATTTGGTTGCATATCGAATTCTCCT